>JBPYFG010000532.1:0-6728 GCA_051986365.1 Xanthobacteraceae bacterium | reverse complement strand
GCATGCCTTTTCTTACTTCTGTTGGCCGGGATCTTGGTGAAGTTCACCGCATATAATCCAACGTTTCACTTCGTCCATTGGAACTGAGGCCGGAACTCCAAGCCCGATCTTTATGGAATTCCTATATCTTTGCCGCACCTATCCCTCTCGAATTCCTATGCCTCAAGCGCAAATATTGTCGACGAATGGCGGCGCTTTGTGCGGTGTTGATGCAGATCAAAGAAGCGTCTCGCCGGTAGGTATCTATTTGCACTCTCCATAATTTCGTTTGGAGCATTCCCATGATGGACGTCGTGATGGTGGCGCTCGGGGTCGGCTTCTTCGCCTTGTCGATCGCGTATGTCTACGCCTGCGAACAACTCTGAGGAGATCGGATCATGATCTTTGACTACTCGCTCGCCGCACTCGTGACCGCCGGTCTGCTCATTTATCTGGTTTACGCGCTGCTCAAGCCCGAATTGTTCTGAAGGACGACGACCATGACCGTAATTGGCTGGATCCAGATATTGCTGTATTGCGCGATCATCGTCGCGATCACGCCGATTCTCGGCGCCTACATGACACGCGTATTCAGCGGTGAGCGCACCTTTCTTTCACCGATCCTGCGGCCGGTGGAGCTTGCGATCTACAAAATCGCCGGCATTGACGAACGCCAGGAACAGCACGCCGTGACCTACACGGTCGGCATGCTGCTGTTTCACGTCGGCGGCTTGTTCATCATTTACGCACTGATGCGGCTGCAGGCGTTCCTGCCGTTCAATCCAGCCGAGCAGTCCGCGGTATCCGAAGATCTGTCGTTCAACACGGCGGTCAGTTTCATCACTAACACCAACTGGCAGAACTACGGCGGCGAGAGCACGCTCTCCTACCTGGTGCAGATGCTCGGCCTGACGCACCAAAACTATCTTTCGGCTGCTACTGGTATCGTGCTCGCAGTGGCCCTAATCCGTGGCTTTGCACGCCATTCCGTTCGCACCGTCGGCAGCTTCTGGGTGGATGTCACCCGTTGCACGCTCTACGTGCTCATTCCGATTTGCGTTCCCTATGCACTCTTTCTGATCTGGCAAGGCATCCCGCAGACACTCGGCCCTTACGTCGATGCGACGACACTTGAAGGCGCCAAGCAAACCATCGCAGTCGGCCCGGTCGCCTCGCAAATTGCCATCAAAATGCTTGGCACCAATGGCGGCGGCTTTTTCAACGCCAATGCCGCGCACCCGTTCGAAAACCCAACGGCTTTGGCCAATTACGTGCAGATCATTTCGATCTTCGCCCTTGGGGCCGCATTAACCAATGTGTTCGGCCGCATGATCGGCAATCAAAAGCAGGGCTGGGCCGTGCTCGCGGTGATGGGCGTTCTGTTCATCGCCGGCGTGGTCTTCTGCTACTGGGCCGAAGCGCACGGTAATGACGCGCTGAACGCGCTCGGTCTCACCGGCGGCAATATGGAAGGCAAGGAAGTGCGATTTGGCATCGTCGCTTCAGCGCTGTTCGCTGTCATCACCACTGCCGCATCGTGCGGAGCCGTGAACGCGATGCACGACTCGTTCACCGCACTCGGCGGCATGATCCCGCTCATCAACATTCAGCTCGGCGAGATCATCGTCGGCGGCGTCGGCTCCGGCATGTACGGCATGCTGCTGTTCGTCATCATCTCGATCTTCGTCGCCGGGCTGATGGTCGGCCGCACGCCGGAATATGTCGGCAAGAAAATCGAAGCGAAGGAAGTGAAGATGGCGATGCTCGCCATTCTCGTTCTGCCGCTGATGTATCTCGGTTGGACTGCGGTTGCGATGATGGTGCCATCCGCTGTCGCGGCCATGAACAATCCCGGGCCGCACGGCTTCACTGAAGTGTTGTACGCCTATGTGTCGCAAGACGGCAACAACGGCTCGGCCTTCGCCGGGCTGAGCGCTAACACGCTGTTCTACAATCTCAGCGGCGCTATGGCGATGGCGGTCGGACGGTTCTGGATGATCATTCCGACCATGATCATCGCCGGCTCGCTTGCCGGTAAGAAACTGGTCCCGGCTTCAGCAGGCACGTTCCCGACGACCGGCGGCCTGTTTGTCGGCCTGGTGGTCGGCGTCATTGTGATTGTCGGCGGACTCACTTTCTTCCCGGCGCTCGCGCTTGGCCCGATCGTCGAGCAGCTCGCGCTCAATGCCGGCACCCTCTTCTCGTCGAATTAGGCTGGAGTCATTCCGATGGAAACCTCAACCCTTCGCAAGAGCATGCCGGTATCGGCGCTGTTCGATCCCAAGATCGTCATGCCGGCGATCGGCTCCGCCTTCGTCAAGCTTGATCCGCGCACGCTGATCAAGAATCCGGTGATGTTCGTGCTGGAAATCGTCACCGTGCTGACCACCGTGATCTTGATCCGCGACCTGTTCACCGGCGGCGGGCACATTTTGTTTGAATTCCAGATCATTCTCTGGCTGTGGTTCACAGTCCTGTTCGCCAATTTCGCTGAAGCCGTTGCCGAAGGCCGCGGCAAGGCGCAGGCCGACACGTTGCGTCGCCAGCGCACGGAGACCCAGGCGAAGCTTTTGTCGCCCTCCGGCGACTCGCAAAAGTTTCGCCTAGTGCCGTCGACGAATCTCAAGGTCGGCGACCTCGTGCTCGTCGAAGCCGGGGACATAATTCCGTCCGACGGTGAGGTGGTCGAGGGAATGGCTTCGGTCAATGAGGCGGCAATTACCGGTGAGTCGGCGCCGGTCATCCGCGAGTCGGGCGGCGACCGCTCCGCCGTTACGGGCGGCACGCAGGTATTGTCCGACTGGATCCGCGTCCGCATCACCGCGGCTCCTGGATCGACTTTTCTGGATCGTATGATCCGCCTGGTCGAGGGCGCCGAACGGCAGAAGACCCCAAACGAAATCGCGCTGAATATTCTTCTGATCGGCCTGACTATTATCTTCGTGTTCGCCACCGCGACGATCCCGAGTTACGTCTACTACGCCGGCAGCACCATTTCCGTGGTGATCCTGGTGGCGCTGTTCGTGACTTTGATCCCGACCACGATCGGCGCGCTGTTGTCCGCGATCGGCATCGCCGGCATGGACCGGCTAGTGCGCTTTAACGTGCTCGCCATGTCCGGTCGATCCGTCGAAGCCGCGGGCGATGTCGACACGCTTCTGCTCGACAAGACCGGCACGATCACGCTCGGCAACCGTCAGGCCACCGAGTTCAAACCGCTGCGCGGGGTCACCGAGCAAGAACTCGCGGACGCCGCACAACTTGCCTCGCTCGCCGACGAAACGCCCGAAGGCCGTTCCATCGTCGTTCTAGCGAAGGAAAAGTACGGTATTCGCGGTCGCGAACTCGTGGAGATGAAGGCAAACTTCATTCCATTCAGCGCGCAAACGCGGATGAGCGGTGTTGAAATGGGCGATTCGGCGATCCGCAAAGGCGCGGTCGATGCAATCGTGAACTATCTCAACGGCGGCACGACTAGGATTAGCTCGGGCGGCGCGGTGCAGGCACTGCGTCCAGCGGTGAGCGCCGATACTGTCCGCGAAGTGACAGCAATCGCTGATGCTATCGCCAAGTCGGGCGGCACGCCGCTCGCCGTGGCAAGGGACAACAAGCTCCTCGGGGTCATCCACCTGAAGGATATCGTCAAGGGCGGCATCCGCGAGCGCTTTGCAGAGCTGCGCCGGATGGGCATCCGCACCATCATGATCACCGGCGATAATCCGATGACGGCCGCGGCAATCGCAGCGGAAGCTGGAGTCGATGACTTTTTGGCTCAGGCAACACCTGAGGACAAGCTGAAACTCATCCGCGACGAGCAATCGAAAGGCAAGCTGGTCGCCATGTGCGGCGACGGCACCAATGACGCGCCGGCACTCGCTCAGGCCGACGTCGGCGTGGCGATGAATACCGGCACCCAGGCGGCGCGCGAGGCCGGCAATATGGTCGACCTCGATTCTAATCCAACCAAGCTGATCGAGATTGTCGAGATTGGCAAACAGCTCCTGATGACGCGCGGCGCCTTGACGACGTTCTCGATTGCCAACGACGTGGCAAAATACTTCGCGATCATTCCCGCGATGTTCGTCGCGTTTTATCCGCAACTGCAGGCGCTCAACATTATGAACCTGCAGACGCCGGAAAGCGCGATTCTATCTGCCATTATATTCAACGCGCTGATCATCATCGCGCTCATTCCGCTGTCGCTGAAAGGCGTGCGTTATCGGCCGATTGGCGCCGGCGCGCTCTTACGCCGCAATCTGTGGATCTACGGCGTCGGCGGCGTCATCATCCCATTCATCGGCATCAAAGCGATTGACGTGGTCGTCAGCGCCTTACACCTCGCCTAAGGAGAAGAAACCATGTTGCGGCAAATCCGTCCGGCGATTGTGGTCCTAGTGGCCCTCACGCTCATCACTGGTCTTGCCTATCCGCTTGCCATGACCGGAATTGCGCAAGCACTATTTCCGCGCCAGGCGCAAGGCAGTCTGATTGAGCGTAACGGCACGGTCGTCGGTTCCGAACTTATTGGCCAGGTGTTCACGAGTGACAAATACTTCCACGGCCGCCCGTCCGCGACCACGGCACCCGATCCCAATGACTCGACCAAGACCGTGCCCGCTCCCTACAACGCCGCAAACTCGGGCGGCTCTAACCTCGGCCCGTCCAACAAGGCGCTGATCGACCGCGTGCAGGGCGATATCGATAAGCTCAAACAGGAAAACCCGTCAATGCCGGTGCCGGCGGATCTCGTTACTACTTCGGCCAGCGGCCTTGATCCGCACATCTCGCCTGAGGCTGCCCTTTTCCAAATCCCGCGCATAGCGAAGGCGCGCAACCTGCCCGAAGACCGTATCCGCCAGCTTGTCGCCGACCACACTGAGGGGCGCTTGTTCGGCCTTCTCGGCGAGCCGCGCGTCAACGTGCTTTTGCTTAATATCGCGCTCGATCAATTGGCGGGTTAACGCACCATTCCGAACATCATACCAAGCGCTCGGAAAAGCTCTTGAGGCCCCGCAAAGGTGAATTGTCAGAGCCGCCTATCTGATAATATCTAATGTGAATGGCGGACCCGCGGCGCGATACTGAACATCGGCCCTCACCCGAGGCGCTCCTCGAAGCGGCGCGCCGCGAAGAGCGGCGCGTCGGTAAACTGCGCATTTTCGTCGGCGCCGCGCCCGGTGTCGGCAAAACCTATGAAATGCTGCTGCAGGCGCAGGCGCGCAGAAAGGACGGCTACGACGTCGTCATCGGCATTGTCGAGACCCATGGCCGCAAGGAAACCGAGGCGCTGTTAAGCGGCCTCGAGGTCATTCCACGCCGAAATATTGAATACAAAGGGGTACATCTTACCGAGATGGACCTGGACGCCGTCATCGCACGGCATCCCCAAATCGTGCTGGTCGACGAACTCGCGCACACCAACGCCGAAGGCAGCCGCCATCCGAAACGCTATCTCGATGTCGAAGAGCTGATGAGTTGCGGCATCGACGTTTACACCACGGTCAATATTCAGCACATTGAAAGCCTCAATGACGTCGTTGCGCAAATTACCCATGTTCGAGTGCGCGAAACGGTGCCGGATGCTGTCTTTGATCGGGCCGATGCCGTCGAGCTGGTTGATCTCACGCCCGACGATCTGATCGAGCGGCTCAAGGAGGGAAAGGTCTACGTTCCGAAGCAAGCTGAGCTTGCGCTCGAGCATTTCTTTTCCCCAGCTAATCTCACTGCGTTGCGTGAGCTAGCATTGCGCCGCACCGCCGAGCGGGTCGACGAGCAATTGCTTTCGGAAATGCAGGCGCACGCCATTCAGGGACCATGGCCCGCGGGCGAGCGAATTGTAGTCTGCATCAGCGAAGACCCGCGCTGTGCCGGTCTGGTGCGCTACGCCAAGCGGCTCGCCGATCGGCTGCACGGCCCATGGACGGCTTTGTACATAGAAGGCCGCCGCGCCGTGCAACTTTCCGAAGAGGAACGCGACCGCGTCGCCGATACGCTGCGGCTCGCCGAGACGCTTGGCGGCGAACCGGTCACGTTGCCTGCCGGTAACAGAAGCATCGCCGATGACGTGATCGGCTACGCACACGCGCACAACGTAACCCAGATTATCATCGGCAAGTCGACCCGGCCGCGCTGGTTCGAGATGCTGCACGGGTCGGTGGTGCATGATCTCGTGCGCCGTTCCGGTAATATCAGCGTTCATGTCATTGCTGGCGATCAGCTGCCTGGGCAGCCCATTCCAAAAAAGAGCCTCCGCACCTCAGAAGAGAAGGGAGCTTTTGAACTGGGCCCCTACTTTTTCGCGACACTGGCGGTGGCGCTCGCTTTGTGCGCTGCGGAATTGGTCAATTACTGGATCGGAGTTGAGAACGTCGACCTTGTGTTCCTAACCGCCATCGTCGGCATAGCGGTTCGCTTCGGCTTGCTGCCGTCGTTGTTCGCTAGCCTTGCCTCCGCGTTTTGCTACAACTTCTTCTTCCTGCCGCCGATCTACACATTGACCATTGAGGATCCACACAATATCGCGGCGTTCGCGCTGTTCACGCTGGTCGCCGTTATTGTTTCCCACGTCGCCGCCCGCGGCCGGCTGCAAGCGGTGACGGCACAAGCCCGGGTGCGCACCGTCGAGTCGCTGTACTCCTTCAGCCGCAAGCTCGCAGGCACCGGCACGCTCGACGACGTGTTGTGGGCGACGGCGTTTCAGACCGCAATGATGTTGCAGGTCCGGGTCGTGTTGCTGCTACCCGAAAAAG
>JBPYFG010000531.1:0-9470 GCA_051986365.1 Xanthobacteraceae bacterium | reverse complement strand
GTCGCGATCATGATCGCTTCCTGGTGCAGCCGGTCGGGATCGAAACGCTCGGACTGCGCGAGCAGCGCGGCAACTTGCTCGGCAAGCCGGGCGCGAATGGCCTCGGGCCGGCGGCCCGGAGCCTGCTCGGCGCGTTCGACAAGCATCACGATTTCGTCGAGGCGGGCCGTTAAAACGCGACCGAGCGCAGCGCCTTCGCCGTGGCGCATTTCGGCAAGCGAGGCGAGGACGGCAGCAAAACCGGCAATCACCGCCGCTTCAGCGCTACGGCGCTCGGCTTCATTCTCCTCGGCATCAGCGATTTCGATGACGCCTTTCAGCCCCAATAGCCCGTCGAGCGAGGGCGGCGATGCTTTGATCTTGGCGCCAAAGTCGCGCACCGCCGATAAGATAGCATCGAGGACCGGCGCATTGACGCGCACGGTCGGCGCAGCGCCGCTGCGTTCGACACTGAGATTGGCCTGCACCGAACCGCGGCTCAGCGTTTCGGCGGCGCGTGCGCGAACCGGAAGCTCGACCGCGTCCCAGCCGGCAGGCGTGCGCAGCCGCACATCCAACCCCTTGCCGTTGACCGATTTTATTTCCCAGGTCCAGGCGTAGGGTCCGGACACGCCATGGTCGCGAGCAAAGCCGGTCATGCTCGAAAGTGCCATAGGACCCCGCCAGCGAGAAATGCGCCCAAACTTACCGGCGGCGATTGCCGCTCACAAGCTTGGCGCTCAAAATCGCAACCGCGTGTGATTAATGGGGTGTGGTCGCGCGAGGCTTCGAGGCGCCGGCCCGTGGTGCTTGAGCTGCCGGCGGCACAGCCGCAGGCGTCGGCCCCGATTGTGCCGCGGGCGGCGCCGGCTGATCGCCGATCGGTACCTGATCCTTCTGGTCGGATTCGATCGATCGCAGCCGGGCGACGTTTTTCTGATGCTGCTCGTAGGTCTCCGCGAAGGCGTGGCCGCCGGTGCCGTCCGCGACGAAATATAATTCGCGGGTGCGCGCCGGATTTGCCGCCGCCTCGAGCGAGGCGCGGCCCGGATTGGCGATCGGGCCAGGCGGCAATCCGTCGATGATATAGGTGTTGTATGGCGTCGGCTGTTCAATTTCGCTTTTCATGATCGGGCGCCCGAGCGTGCCTTTACCGCCGACCAGCCCGTAAATAATTGTCGGATCAGACTGCAACCTCATCTTTTGCTTGAGCCGGTTGACGAAAACAGCGGCGACGCGTGTGCGCTCCTCTGGTTTGCCGGTCTCTTTCTCCACAAGCGATGCGAGAACGACGAGCTGCTCCGGAGTTCTAAGCGGCAGATCGGGAGCGCGATGCTCCCAGATTTCGTGCAACAGGCGCTGCTCCGCTTGCTGCATGCGCCCAATCATCTGCTCGCGGGTTATGCCGCGCGCGAAGTTATAGGTGTCCGGCAGCAAGCTGCCCTCGCGCGGAATTTCCTTGATGTCGCCGGCCAATACATCATCTTGCAACAGGCGGGCGACGATCTGCTGTGACGTCAGCCCTTCCGGAATGCTGACCTGATGGGCCACCACTTTGCCTTCGACGATGGTGGCGACCACGTCTCGCATACTGGAATGCGATTTAAATTCGTACTCGCCGGCCTTGAGATCCTCGCGCGCCTTGAGCACGAGCACGCCGCCCATAAACAGCCACGGCTGATCGATGACGCCTTCGCGCGACAGGATATCGGCGATGTCGCGCATCCCCGAGCCACGCGGAATATTGACGATGCGGTCCGCCGCCAGCGGACCTGCGGCTTCGAAGCGTTGCTTGCCGAAAAACAGCGCGATACCGACCGCCAAGGCCGCAAGAACAATGGCGCTGATGACAGCGTTGCCGATAACGACCAGCGGATGCCGTGCGCTCGCGGAGCGGCGTGCCGGCAGATCCACCTTATCGGGTTCGATCGCCGTTCTTGGACTGCGCGGCATGCGCTTGGGCTCGCTTCTGTTGGAGCCGGCAGCCGCCGTGTTGCCGCCGCTTGCGGTTCGCGATCCATTTCCCGAACTGTCGGGGATTGAAGACGATGATCGCCCCGGACTGGCCCGCGCCGCCGGATTGTTCGGGGGGTTAGCGCCTGTCACGGCCGCACATCCAGTCCTACGATCCGCATGACCGACTTTGTGCTGACAACACGAAGATCGATTCTAGTTTTTTCGGCAATCCGGCCGTATCCGGCTCGACGCCACGACAGCCAGGATCGACCGTGAATCGCAGGGGAGTGCGGAACAAATGTGGCGGTCTGCAAAGCATCGCACTATTGCGCCATTTTGCGGAAGATCAACGAGGCGTTGGTGCCGCCGAATCCGAACGAATTGGAAAGCGCGACCTCGACCGGCCGCTGGCGCGCTTTATGCGGCACAAGATCAATCGATGTCGCGATCGACGGGTTGTCGAGATTGAGCGTCGGCGGCACCACGCCATCGCGCAGCGCCAGCAGACAGAAAATGGCCTCCACCGCTCCAGCGGCGCCGAGAAGGTGGCCGATCGAAGATTTGGTCGAGGACATCGCAATATTGCCGGCGGCATTGCCGACAAGCCGTTCGACGGCTTTAAGCTCGATCTCGTCGCCAAGCGGCGTCGAAGTGCCGTGGGCGTTGATGTAGTCGATATCGGACGGCGAGATACCGGCGCGGCGAATTGCGGCGCTCATGCAGCGGAATGCGCCGTCGCCGTCCTCGGCCGGCGCGGTAATGTGGTAGGCGTCGCCCGATAGGCCGTAGCCGATAAGTTCGCCGTAGATGCGCGCGCCGCGCCGTTGCGCATGCTCATATTCCTCGAGCACGACGGCGCCGGCGCCCTCCCCCATGACAAAGCCGTCGCGATCGCGATCGTACGGCCGCGATGCGCGCTCCGGCGTATCGTTAAACCCGGTCGAAAGCGCGCGGCAGGCTGCAAAGCCGGCGAGCGAAATCCGATTGACGGGCGACTCCGTGCCGCCGGCCACCATCAGGTCGGCGTCGCCAAGCGCAATCAGCCGGCCGGCATCGCCAATCGCGTGAGCGCCGGTCGAACAGGCCGTGACCACGGCATGATTGGGGCCCTTGAGCGCATGCGCGATCGATACATAACCGGAGGCGAGATTGATCAGTCGGCCCGGTATGAAGAAAGGCGACACCCGCCGCGGGCCGCGGTCGCGCAACAACAGCGCGGTTTCCGCGATTCCCTCCACGCCACCGATCCCCGAGCCGATCAAGACACCGCTGGTGATCTGATCCTCATATTGGCGCGGTTGCCACCCGGCATCGTTAAGCGCCTGCGTTGCCGCAGTCATGGCAAAGATGATGAAATCGTCAACTTTGCGCTGCTCCTTCGGCTCCATCCACTCGTCGGGATTGAAGCTCCCGTCTGCGCCGTCGCCACGCGGCACCTGGCCGGCAATCTTGCAGGGAATATCGGAAACGTCGAACTTGTCGATGCGTTTGATGCCGCTAACGCCGGATCGCAGCCGCTGCCATGTTTGTTCGGTCCCGCAGGCGAGCGGCGTCACCAGCCCAAGCCCTGTGACCACCACGCGTCTCATCGCGGATACTCCCGGCGAACGCAGCCCGCATATCGTACCGCCGCATATAAAGATATGCGGCGGTCACGGCAGTCCACGTCCCTCATGCAAAAAATGCCGGCTGGTGACCGGTTAGCTCTTTGCGTTTTTTTCGAGAAATTTAATGGCGTCGCCGACCGTCAAAATGGTCTCGGCCGCATCGTCGGGAATTTCGCAGCCGAATTCTTCCTCAAAAGCCATGACCAGCTCGACAGTGTCGAGACTGTCGGCGCCAAGGTCATCGATGAAGCTGGCGTTCTCGGTCACCTTATCGGGCTCGACGCCGAGATGTTCCACGACGATTTTCTTCACGCGCTCGCCAATGTCACTCATCGTTCCAACCTCATCTTGCCAACGCGACCCGTCAAGCTCGCTTTGATTCTGTCCAACTACTTCATTGAACTTGCCGACAGCCGTGGGTCGACACCGAGTTAGAGGCGGACATGCGCCCGGCGGCGCTCCGGGATTCCGGCTCCCCCAGCCCGAGTTCGGTTCGGTTACCACACTTCAAAACGGTTGACCAGCGCGCCGGCACGGCGTCCTCACTATCTGTTATCGCGTTCAAATCATGGCCATTCCGCCATTCACATGCAATGTCTGCCCAGTCACGTAGCCGGCCTCGTTTGAAGCGAGAAAAACGACCGCCGCGGCCACCTCGGCGGGGGTCCCGGCGCGGCTTGCCGGAATTTTTGCAACGATGGTTTCGCGCTGCTTGTCGTTCAGTTTGTCGGTCATCGGCGTGACAATGAATCCGGGCGCGACGCAATTGGCGGTAACGCCGCGCTTGGCATATTCCTGTGCCAGGGCTTTGATCATGCCGGTGATGCCGGCTTTGGCAGCGACATAATTGGCCTGGCCAGGATTGCCGGTTATGCCGACCACAGACGTGATCGCGATGACGCGCCCGAAGCGGCGTCGCATCATTCCGCGGACCGCAGCGCGCGACAGCCGGAAGGTGGCGGACAGGTTGACGGCGATGACCTGCTCCCAATCTTCGTCCCGTAATTGCACCAGGAGGTTGTCTCGCGTAACGCCCGCAGTGGCGACAAGAATGTCGAGCTGGCCCATCGCTTCCTCAGCGCGCGGCACCAGCGCTTCGGTCTCGGTAGGATCGGCGAGATTGGCGGGCAGGATGTGCACGCGACCGCCAAGTTCGGCGGCGAGCCTTTCGAGCACCTCGCGCCGCGTTCCTGAGATGGCAACGGTGGCACCCTGGCCATGAAGGCTGCGCGCGATCGCGGTGCCGATCGTACCGGTCGCCCCAGTCACGAGCGCGGTCTTTCCGGTGAGTTCGAACATTTTGACTCCCTGGCCTTCGGCCGGCTCAGCAATAGCTCAGGCACGCGCGGCTTTGAATTTGACAATGTCTTCGGGCAACCCGATCGAGGTTGCCGATGCAGTATCGACAATACGCTTGATCAAACCGCTCAGGACCCTTCCGGCGCCGATCTCGAAAAACGAGGAAACGCCGGACTGCGCCATGAATAGCACTGATTCCCGCCACCGCACCGTGGCGGTGATCTGTTCGACCAGATTTTGCACGATCTCCGCGGGCTCTTTGATCGGCCGTGCCGGCACATTGGCGACGACCGGCACGAGCGGCGCCTGCACCGAGACTTTGGCCAAGGCTTCCGTCATGACGTCGGCGGCCGGCTGCATCAAGGGACAATGAAAGGGTGCGGACACCGGCAGCATCATCGCGCGCTTCACGCCGCGCGCCTTCGCGAGCTCGACCGCGCGTTCGATCGCGGCCTTCGCTCCCGACAAAACAACTTGGCCGCCGCCATTGTCGTTGGCGGTCGCGCACACACCCGCGCTCGAGGCTTCGGCGGCGATGGCCCTCGCCTCTTCCAGCTCGATCCCGATGAGCGCTGCCATGGCGCCGATACCGACCGGAACGGCTTTTTGCATGGCGCGGCCGCGGATGCGCAACAGGCGCGCCGCGTCGGCAACCGAAATTGCGCGCGCGGCGGCGAGCGCAGAATACTCGCCAAGCGAATGGCCGGCGACGAATGCGACATCGCGCGCGACATCGAGACCGGCCTCTTGCTCAAGCACCCGCAAGGCCGCGATCGAAACGGCCATGAGCGCCGGCTGGGCGTTTTCGGTCAGCGTGAGGGTTTCGGCCGGACCGCTCCAGATCGTGTCGCTGAGCTTCTCGCCCAACGCGGCATCGACGTCGTCGAATATTTGGCGCGCCGGAGCAAATGCCTCGGCGAGAGCCTTGCCCATTCCGACGGCCTGGCTGCCCTGCCCCGGGAAAACCAATGCAATTGTCATCGGCTATTATTTGCTCCTTAGAGGTCAATATGCGCGCAAGGCAGGCGCGAAAAATACCGCCATGACCCTGATGTCAAGGCGATCACGCTCCGCCGGCAAGCAACAAAGAGCCTTGGGTGCTGTCTAGTGAGATGCGGTTCGGTACGGCCTTGCCTTTCTGGATGGGCCGCGTATAAGGCCCCGTTTCCGCTCGACCCCGGCCGGGGGCTGAACGGACGGCCGCGCAGACGCTTGCACGGTAGGGCTTTCGGGTCCGGCGTCCGGTGTTCCCGCCTTCAGAGCATTCGAGCCTTTCCCGAAGGGTTCGAGGGGCTTCGCGCCCGGGCGAGCACGGCAGTGGCGCATGATCCCGAAAAGCGGGAACCGATTTTTCGGACAAGATCAAGCGCAAACCAGGAAAGGGCAGCTATGCCGCTCTATGAACACGTCTACCTTGCGCGCCAGGACGCCAGCGCGCAGCAGGTCGATGAATTGACCGCGCAATTAAAGGGTGTCATCGAAGGACTCGGCGGGTCAGTCAAGAAGACCGAATATTGGGGCGTTAAATCGCTCTCCTACCGCTTGCGCAAGAACCGCAAGGCGCATTTCACGCTAATGGATATCAATGCGCCGCCGCCGGCCATCAACGAAATTGAACGCCTCGAACGGCTCAATGAGGATGTTGTTCGCTATCTCACGATCAGGGTCGACGCCCATGAAGAAGGTCCGTCGGCGATGATGCGGCGCGCCGAGCGCGATCGCGATCGCGATGAACGCCGCGGCGACCGCGGCGATCGCGGCGACCGCCCCCGGGATCGCGACCGGCGCGGCCGCGACGATTCCGATGAAACCGAAAACGAACGCGAGGACTAACCGATGGCAATGTCACCGCAGGGCGCCGGCGGCCGTCGCCCGTTCTTCCGCCGCCGCAAGAGCTGCCCGTTCTCCGGCGCCAATGCGCCAAAGATCGACTACAAAGACGTCAAGCTGCTGCAGCGGTTTGTTTCCGAGCGCGGAAAAATCGTTCCAAGTCGCATAACCGCCGTTTCGGCAAAGAAGCAGCGTGAACTCGCCCAAGCAATCAAGCGCGCGCGATTTCTCGGCTTGTTGCCATACGTGATCCGCTAAGCGAGGTCGCCATGGAAGTCATTCTGCTGGAACGTATCGCCCGGCTAGGTCAGATGGGCGATGTCGTGCGCGTGAAGGATGGATTCGCCCGCAACTTTTTGCTGCCACGCGGCAAAGCGCTGCGGGCCACGGACGAAAACCGTACGCGCTTTGAAAAGATGAAAAGCGAGCTCGAAGCACGTTCGCTCACGCTCAAGACCGAAGCGGATCAAGTGGCCGGAAAACTCGATGGCAAGAGCTTTACCGTTTTGCGGCAAGCCGCCGAATCCGGCCAACTGTTCGGCTCGGTGTCGCCGCGTGACCTCGTGACCCTGCTCGGCGATGCTGGCTTTCGCGTCAATCGCAACCAAGTCGCGCTCAACACGCCGATCAAGACCGTCGGCCAACACAAAGTGCCGATCGCACTTCACCCCGAGGTGGAAGTTTCGATCGGCGTGATCGTGGCGCGCAGCGAAGATGAAGCGGCCCGCATCGCACGCGGTGAGGATGTCACGCAGCTGCGCGAACCGACCGAACAGGAAGCGGCCGTCATCGCTGCGGAAGCATTCTTCGAACCGGGAGCCGGCGAGACGGCGCGAACGACAGAAGACTCCGAACCGCCCGAAACACCGCCGCAGGAAGCCGACGCACCCGATCGGCGCTGAGGCCGTACCTAGACCCCGTTCGATGATCAGTCGGAAATATTGTCGCGGAAGTGCAATAATATCTAATAGACCAATCAGTTAAGCTAATAAAATCTTCCCAGAAATCCGCATTGGGAAGACTGTGGGAAGATTGCAACAGGTAAGCAAGAAATCACCCGCCCCGCCGCAGCCGGCGCCGGGCATAGAAAAGCCGCCCCCGTTGTCGGGCGTGATTAGCCTTTGATTGCTTCTAAGGCCGCCTTACCCCGCCGACGCCGTTCTGGCGGGCGACAAGCCGCTAATCAGGAAGTTCGTTCCCGGCGAGCACGACCTGTTCCGCGGTCGGCGATTATCGCGAGCCAAGAAGAAAACCGCACAATCTATCAGGCAGCGAGCCGAACGCCGCGAGAGAGTCGCCGTTGATATGGAGAGGTATCAACGAGCCGAGTCTAGGCTCATCAAGAGGGAGGAATCATGAGTGGTCGTTCAAAAATGGCGGCGCGTAATACTATCGCGACCCTGGCCGAGCTATTTCCAGACTGTTTTTCGATCCGCCGCCGCAAGCCGCTGAAAGTCGGCATCCATGACGAGGTGCTGGCCGCACTGCCCGGTGCCACAGCCAAGCAGGTCGGCCTTGCGCTGACGATTTACACCAGCAACAACGGTTATCTTCATTGCATCACGGAAGGCGCACCGCGTGTCGGCCTTGACGGCGAAGTCACCGGCCACGTTACCACCGCGGAAGCCGAGAATGCCAAGCAGCGACTGGCGCAACGCGCCAAGCAGGCTATCGCCAAGCAGGCCAAGCCAGGAAGCGGAACGCGCTCTGCCCAGGCTATCAGGCCTAACAAACCAGTAGCGGAACGCGCTCGCGCTTTGGCCGACTTGAGAGCGGCGGCGAGAGCGCGACAAGCGGCAGGCTAAGAGCATCACGTCGCAGTCGCCGCTGTTGGTGCCGTCGAGATACTGAATGCCCTCCCCTCGCCGCTCCCCGGCCACCGTGTCCATCGATCATTCGCCCAGCAGTCGCCGCCGATGCTCCTCGCGCATTTCGTCGGCGTGTGCGTTGAGCCGTACGATTGAAATTGGTGTGGCTAAATGGCAACGACCGGTTCAGCTACAATGACTAGCCCAACCAGAAACAGAAGCTCTTGTGTGGCTAAAGCGCAACGCCCGCAAAGATAAGCGGTCCAACTTCGCGAGATTCCTTGACCGTCCTGCTGCAATGTACGATTAATTTCGAGCGCTAGCGCGACTGCCGTGGCTAAGGCGCAACTGATGTGGCTAAGGCGCAACAGTGTGAAACGTCGGGAACTCAGATGAATTATTTAAACCAGCGCCCAACGCTTCGCGTCTCAGGCGAGATCTTGCTCGCATTCTGTTGTGCGACGCCACTAGTGTTGTTGTTATGTTTTCTAGTCTGATCGTGCGTTTCGCACGTTAGTTCGGACAATAAGTGGTGGCTGATCGCACGGGCTTTCGATCACCCCCTTGACCTCATAGCACTTTAAAGTGCCATTGCCGGTCGCGAATGGCGTGCCGCGAGAAAGCGTCAATGCCACCGTTGCGGTAAGCAGTGCCGCCAACGCTCCATACATAGCAAATCCATTGTGTTTCATGAGCCCGTCCCCCGACTGCTCTGATTAAATCAGTCTATCAGACCAATCAGGGGCGGCAAGGCAGAGGACGGGGGCCCCGTGACTCGACTCTTCGGGACCGTTATTCCTACTAAGCACGCATGTCGTTGCGTGAGCATACCCGCCCAGGGCTGGGGATTATGGAACCCTGTCTGCCGTCTCCCGCGAAGGTCCCGCCTTCCGGTCCCGGTTGGATTCACGAAATCAAACATGACGGCTTCCGCATTCTGGCGCGGCGCGGCGCGACGGTGCCGGCGTGCGGCTCATAACGCGCCATGGCA
>JBPYFG010000530.1:0-3452 GCA_051986365.1 Xanthobacteraceae bacterium | reverse complement strand
CCGGACTCAAACCTGACCGGCTGGCGCCTTGCCCCAGTCCCTATCAAGCATGACCGGACTTACGATTTTTGCAATCGGGTTTGCGACGGCTACAATCGCCGATCCGTCACTGCCGATACGGCGGTTTGTCGAGTCCCTTCGGCGACAGCGTGAAAATCTCGGCGCCGGTTTCGGTGACGCCGACCGAATGCTCGAACTGCGCGGAGAGCGAGCGATCGCGCGTCACCGCGGTCCAGCCGTCTGACAAGACCTTCACATGGGGCCGGCCGAGATTGATCATCGGCTCGACGGTGAAGAACATGCCGGGCTTGAGCACGATACCCTCACCAGATCGGCCGATATGCACGACATTCGGCTCATCATGGAACAGCCGGCCCACGCCGTGGCCGCAAAAATCGCGCACCACGCTCATGTGCTGGGCCTCGACGAAAGTCTGAATGGCGTGCCCGATATCGCCGGTCGTGCCGCCGGGCCTGATCGCGGCAATGCCACGCATCATGCCTTCATAGGTGACCTCGATCAGCCGCTCGGCGCGGCGCGGAATTTCACCGACCGCATACATACGGCTGGAATCGCCGTGCCACTCGTCGAGGATCAGGGTGACGTCGACATTGACGATGTCGCCTTCGCGCAGCGGCTTGTCGCTCGGAATGCCGTGGCAGACCACGTGGTTGACCGAAGTGCAGGTCGCCTTGCGATAGCCGCGATACATCAGCGTGGCGGGCAGCGCGCGGCGGTCCATGCCGAACTCGAAGACCAGGCGATCGATATGCTCCGTTGTCACGCCCGGCTTGATTTCACCAACCAGCATGTCAAGACATTCCGCGGCAAGCCGTCCGGCCTTGCGCATGCCGGCAAAGGCCTCGGGGCCGTGAATTTTGATCTGCCCGGTTTTGCGCAGCGGCGCACAGGCTGCATCGACGTAGGTCATGGCGTGTCGGGAATATCGTAGGAGCTTAGGCCTTCAATGTAAGCATCGGCAACGACAACGCAAGCAAATGCGCTCGCCGCCTTAATTTACGATCCTAGCGCCCAATTCGTCGTCGATATGGACGCGGATGATGTCGTCGAATGAGGCATCGCCGCGGAAACCGAGTTCGCGGGCGCGGCGCGCATCGAACCGGCTCGGCCAGCCAGCAACGATACGCGCGATCAGCGGATCGGGCTCGCGGCGGATGCGCGCCGCCACGTTGTCGCCGGCGATCCGCCGCAAGGCGGCGATCTGCTCGGCTACGGTGCAGCAGACGCCCGGCATGGTGAGATTGATCCGCGGGCCGAGCTTTCCGGCGTTGAGCCCGGCGGCATGGATCAGAAAACCCACCGCTGCGCGCGGACTGGCGTGCCAGTGCAACACGCTGTCCTCGACCGGCAGCACTGCCTCTTGGCCGGCGAGCGGTTCGCGAATGATCGAGGAGAAAAACCCCGAAGCGGCCTTGTTCGGTTTGCCGGGGCGCACCACGATGCTCGGCAACCGAATGCCGACACCAGAGAGAAAGCCGCGACGCGTATAGTCTGCGAGGAGGAGTTCGACGGCGGCTTTTTGCGTGCCATAGGACGTCAGCGGGGTGAGATGAAAGTCGTCGGCGATGGCATCGGAAAATGGCGCGCCAAACACCGCGATCGATGAGGTAAAGACCAGCCGCGGACGATAGCCGTCGGCGGCGGCGCGAACCGCGTCCAAGAGCGCGCGCGAGCCACCGAGATTAATGCGCATGCCTTTGTCGAAATCGAGTTCGGCTTCGGCGGAGACCACAGCGGCGAGATGAAAGATCACGTCAGGCCGGGTGGCGACGAGCTTCCGTAGTGCCGCGGGATCGGCGATGTCGCCGGCCACCGTCTCGACAGTGCCGGCAAATTTCTCTGGCTTGGCCGGGACCGTCACGTCGAGCAGCGTCAGCTTCTCAATCGGCCGATTGTTGAGCGCGCCATCGGCGACGAGCCGTGCCGTCAGCTTCCGCCCAATCATGCCAGCGGCGCCGGTGATGAAAATGTGCATGGAGCCTCTATTCTCGATTGTCATTCCGGGGCGCCGCGAAGTGGCGAACCCGGAATCCATATCCACAAACGCCGGCGGTCACGGATTCCGGGTCGCTCGCTATCGCTCGGTCCCGGAACGACCCCTCTTACAGGGCCATGCCGCCATCGACCAGATGCGGCTGGCCGGTGATGTAGCTTGCTTCGTCGCTGGCGAGAAAAATGGCGAGCGCGGCAACCTCCTGCGCCGCGCCAAGCCGGCCCATCGGCTGCCGATCGATAAATGACTGCCGAACGTCTTGGAGCGACCGTCCAGTCTGCTTCGACAAGGTCGTGATGCGCTCTTCCAGCGAGGGCGATTCGATGGTGCCGGGGCAAATGGCGTTACAGCGGATGCCCTGTTTGATGAAATCCGCGGCGATCGCCTTGGTGAGCCCGATCACCGCTGCTTTGGTGGTGCCATAGACATAACGGTTAGGAACGCCGCGGATCGACGACACTGCCGACGAAATGTTCACGATCGAGCCCGACTTTTTCTCCAGCATCCCGGGAAGGAAGGCCTTAATCACGCGGTGCATCGATTTGACGTTCAGATCGAACGAAAAATCCCAGTCCCGATCGCCGCATTCGAGAATGCTGCCGTTGTGCACGTAGCCGGCGCAATTCACTAGGATATCCAGCGCGCCGAATTCGCTTCCGACCATCTTGACGACAGCGTCGACATTCTCCTGCGCGCGTACATCGAGCTTGATGTGCTTCGCTGCTTTAACGTCGCGGACCTTGTCTTCGGCAACATCGGTGGCGACGACCTTGCCGCCCTCGCTGGCGAAGGCCTCGGCGATGGCGCGGCCGATCCCCTGCCCGGCCGCGGTGACTAGCGCCACTTTACCTTGCAGCCTGTTGCTCATCCTGTCCTCCTGCGGCGGCATTCAATGCCGCGAGGCTTAGGCATTGCACGCCCTGCGCGTCGAAATTCTCAGGATTCAGCCACCGTTCGAAATTGCGCTTGCGCGATGGCCATTCGCTATCGAGCATGGAAAACCAGGTGTCATCGCGATTGCGGCCCTTGGCAATCATGTGCTGGCGGAAAGTCCCCTCGTAGACGAAGCCATAGCGAAGCGCGGCGCGCCGCGACGCGGCGTTGAGTGAATTGCATTTCCATTCGTAGCGGCGATAGCCGAGCGTCTCGAACACGTAACGCGCCAACAGATACTGGGTTTCGGTGCCGAGCGGCGTGCGCTGCAAGGCGGGTGAATAGAGCACATGGCCGACCTCGATCACGCGATGCGGCGGATTGATGCGCAACAGCGTCAGATAACCAACGGCGCGGTCCTGCGCGTCGATGATCGCGTAAGCATAGGGATCGTCCGCCGCGGCGCGCTTGGCGATAAAGCTCGCGAATTCAGACCGATCGGGGAATGGACCGTCGGTAGAGATATAAGTCCAGACGTGATCATGGCCGGCGAATACCGCCCATA
>JBPYFG010000529.1:0-4606 GCA_051986365.1 Xanthobacteraceae bacterium | reverse complement strand
GAGCATCGTGGCGGTCACCCTAAAAAGCGGCGCCGAGCAGCTCTCGCCGAGAAAAGCGCCTTGGCTTTATCGACACCCCGGCGGATCCGTGACCGTGACCACGTCAAGTCGGTAGCCAAGCAGCCGTGCCTCGTCTGCGGCCGCCGCCCCGCCGATGCCCATCACTTGCGCTTTGCCCAGGCACCGGCGCTCGGCCGCAAGGTCAGCGACGAGTTCACGGTCCCGCTCTGTCGCGGACACCATAGTGAGGTTCATCGCTGTGGCGATGAAGCGGTGTGGTGGGACAAGACTGGTATCGATCCAACCGCCGCGGCTCGCAGGCTGTGGCTGAAGTCGCATCCACTGCCAATCCAGTGGATGAGACCTTCAAATTGCCAAACGAAGCCAATTTTGGCGTGAGTTCTCCATGACCTCGTACCGGCAGATCGAGGCTAACCGGCGCAATGCGCTCAAGAGCACCGGGCCGAGAACGGACGCTGGCAAGCAGGCCTCCCGCTGTAACGCGGTTCGCCATGGGCTCACAGCCGAAACAGTCGTTGGCGCACTCGAGGACGCCGAGGATTACAAGGCGTTCGAGGCGGCCATCACCGCAGATTATGACGCGCAATCGGCTGTTGAGCGGGAACTTGTGCTCCGATTAGCCAACCTTCTCTGGCGGCTCCGCCGTGCCACGACGATGGAAACTGGCTTGTTCGAGAGCCAGGCTGAACATTTAAGTAGCTGTCGACAAACCCGTCATTTGTTCCCGGACTCTCGAGACGTCATTCATGCGGTGTTCGGAGGTGCTGATTTGGACAGCCGTAACGCAGATGTAGCTATTAAAGATCTGGTGCACACACCATGCGTCAGCACAATCAAGTCGAGTATTTCCACAATCGAATTCGCGCGCTGTTTCCTTCGCCTCGCTAACCCGCCCAATTTTGCGCTCGATCGCCTGAGCCGTTATGAAGCAACACTTTGGCGCCAGATCGGCCGCATCCTGTTTGCGCTTGATGCGTTGGATCGCCGCAAACCGCAAGAAAGAAGACGCCGCTCCCGTGTCGATGATTGCTGAGAACTGCCGACCTCCGAGGATATCGATTGTTGAGTTTCGAGCAGTTGAGCAGTTTTATTGCGCTCGCTAACGAAACAGCAGCCCACGTCGGCTTTACCTCCGAAACCAGACTAAACTCAGACATCGCGTGATGTCCGCTTAGTGTCAATAATGGAAGTCTGCGGTCTCTGTCGATTAATCGGCGAGCGACAGAAATGTAAACTCGCCAAGTTTGGGCACGGCGCGTCAGCGAACTGAAAGGAATTGGATTAGCCAGCGCGCCTCGAGACACAGAAGGGACTAGGATGCTTTTACCCAGTAACGGTAAGAACAATTTTAGTTCCGTCTGATTGCAGCTTAATACTGCCTCGGCGTTGGTTTCTATCGTGGGCAGTCAGAAACCATCCGGTACTGGATTTGTTGCCGCTATCCACCCTGAAACCCTCTTGCGCAAGAAGAGCACTGGCCGCCCGCATATCGGGGGAAAGCTGATTCAATCTCAGCTCAAATTTCTTCGCCCACTCGGTTGAATCCACGTCCGTCTTCGGAGGCTCGTTAGCGGGAGATGGCGAGATCGGGACCGTCATCGGAGTCCAGACATTCCTGGGCGATGTTGAATCGGCGGGTGTTGCCTGCACCGTTTTCGAGGGTGAAGATGGAGCTCGGGTCGTGGCCGCCCCTGACGAGGCGGCGGTGAGTGCAGACCTATAGGCTTGCACACGCCGAACACCGCGAACGGCGGCGTAGTAGTGGCGGCGAACATGGAAGCCGTAGACATACGAGTAGCCGTAACCGTAGCTATAGTTCGGGGCGTAGCCGTAACCCCGAGTAACACAGATAACCGTATTCCCCGCGTAATACGGATAGCTGCAACCGTAGCAGCCACAGTAGGGAGAAGTCGCGGCACCGCAATGCCAGCCGTCCCAAGCGGCTTCGGCCGCAACTGTCAGTGGAGGAACGACTGTAATCAGGCAGAGAAAGTAGCAGAGCAAATGCCGACGCTGGCCTTCTGCTAATGGACGCTCAGCCATACCGCAGATCTAGAGGTTATACTGAACCTGCCGCAATCGACCCATGGGTACCTCAGTCACCCAAAATTCACCTGTCACCGGACGCGCTTCTCGCCGCAACTCAAACGCATTGTGCGACGCGCTCGACGATATCCCGCAGCTCCGGCAAGCAGGAGCCGCAATTCGTGCCGGCGCGAAGCGTGCGGCCGATATCGGCGACGCTCGCGGCGCGGCCGGCGGTCATGGCGTCGCGGATTGCCGCAAGCCGCACACCGAAGCAGGCGCAGATCAAAGGTCCGGCTTCGGCGACTGCATCCGCGCTGCGCCCGGCAAACACAATGCGCCGCGCCGGCGCCGCGACCGCACCAGATTCGAACAACGAACGCGCCACGTCCCACCGCGGCGGCCGGTGTGCCGGCCCGACGAAGAGGCAGCCGTCGAAGTGGCCGGAGCGGAAAAGGCCAAACCGCGCTACGCCGCGCGACGGGTCGCTATAGGCGGCGAGTTCCGCGTCTTCGGGTAACAGCTGGCACACAAGATCGTGCCACACTGTCGGCGGCTCGTTTGTTGCAAACAAAACACCGGCGCCGCCGACAACCGCCAGCCGGGCGAACCAGGTGCCCTCCGGCAGCGTCATGGAACGGCGCGTCAGCGCAAAACCGCGATAGGCGAACTTGGCAGGCTCGACGCGCGCGGGCGTGGCCTTCAGTTCGGGCTGACCGGAGATAGGATCCGTCGTTGCCGGCACCAAGTCGTTGACGCGTGCCTGCGCGGCGGTGGAGTCGCTCCAGTGGATGGGCGCGAAGATCGAGCCACGCTGCTGCCCTGCGTGACAGAAAACCTTAAGCGTCGCGCTGCCATATTCCGTCGTGACCTTGGCAAGGCCGCCGTCGGCGAGCCCTGCCGCCTGCGCGTCATCCGGATGCATCTCGATGAACGGCTGTGGTGAATGGGCGCATAGCCGCGGGCTCATCGCCGTCCGAGTCATCGTGTGCCATTGATCGCGTATCCGGCCGGTATTGAGGCGCAACGGAAAAGTATCGCTCGTCGCCGCACGAGGCCGCGGCGGATCCGATGGGACGAAGCGTGCGCGGCGGTCAGGTGTGAAAAAATCTCCGGCAGCGAAGAACCGCTGGTCGCTATGCGTTTCGCCCGCGCGGACCGGCCACATCACGGGATCAAGTCCGTCATACGCAGCGTCGGAGAGCGTTGCGAGCGCGCCGATGTCGAAGTCACGCCGGCCCATATTCTCGAAAGCGGATAAAGCGGCATGTTCGCGGAATATGTCGGCCGGCCCGCGGTAGTTGAATGCGGCGCCGAAACCCAAGCGCCGCGCCACGTCGCTGACGATCCACCAGTCAGGCCGCGCCTCGCCCGGCGGCGACAGGAAGGCGCGCTGTCGAGAAATGCGCCGCTCCGAATTGGTCACCGTGCCGTCCTTCTCGCCCCACGCGGCGGCCGGCAGCAAGAGCTGGGCGCCAGCCTCGATGGTGTCGTTGCTGAGAATGTTCTCGGAGATGACGAAGAGTTGGAGCTTGCTCAGCGCCGCGCGCACCGCGCCGGCGCGCGGCAGCGACACTGCCGGATTGGTCGCCATCACCCACAAGGCCTTGATGGTGCCGCGCTCGATCGCCGCGAACATGTCGACGGCTTTGAGACCCTCGGACGTGGCGATGCGCGGCGCGCCCCAGAACCGGCGCACGCGGTCGGTTTCGACGGGCGAGAATCCCATGTGAGCGGCGAGCTGGTTGGCAAGGCCACCAACCTCACGGCCGCCCATGGCGTTGGGCTGGCCGGTGAGCGAGAGCGGTCCGCTACCGGGGCGGCCGATGCGGCCGGTGGCGAGGTGTACGTTGATGATGGCATTGACTTTGTCGGTGCCTTGCGCCGATTGATTGACGCCTTGCGAGAAGCAGGTAACGACACGATCGGTGTTACGGAACAGTTCGAAGAAGCGCTCGACGTCGGCTTCTTCGAGAGCGGCTGCGCGCGCGGTCGCCGCGGCGTCTGGCGCCATTTTGCGAGCATCACGCAGCACCTCGGCGAAGCCCGTCGTGTGTCGATCGATAAACGCCTGATCAAGCGCTTGCGCGTCGGCGAGATACACCAGCAGACCGCAGAACAATGCGCTATCCATGCCCGGCGCAATCGGCAGAAACAAATCCGCGTCTTTCGCCGTTGCGGTGCGCCGTGGGTCGATGACGATCAGCTTGGTGCCGCGCTGCTGCCTGGCGGCGATCATGCGCTGATAGAGCACCGGATGACACCATGCCGCATTCGAGCCGACCAGGACAATAAGGTCGGCTTCGTCGATGTCGCGGTAGATGCCCGGCACGATGTCGGCGCCGAATGCCCGCTTGTGGCCGGCAACCGAGGACGCCATGCACAGCCGCGAATTGGTGTCGACGTTGGACGAGCCGATGAAGCCCTTCATCAGCTTGTTGGCGACGTAATAGTCTTCGGTGAGCAACTGACCCGACAGGTAGAACGCAATTGCGCCTGGCCCGTCGCGATCGATGATCGCCTGCAGGCGCTTCGCGACGGCGTCGAGCGCGGTATCCCA
>JBPYFG010000528.1:0-3499 GCA_051986365.1 Xanthobacteraceae bacterium | reverse complement strand
GCTCGAGCCGATCATGAAGGTCGAGGTGGTAACGCCTGAGGATTATACCGGCTCGGTCATCGGCGACCTCAATTCGCGGCGCGGCCAGATCCAGGGTCAGGACATGCGCGGCAATGCCAATGTCATTTCCGCGATGGTGCCGCTCGCCAACATGTTCTCGTACGTCAACAATTTGCGCTCCATGTCCCAAGGGCGCGCCACGTTCACGATGCAATTCGATCACTACGCAGAAGTGCCGAAAGCCATCGCCGAAGAGGTGCAGGCGAAATTCGCCTGATCAGCATTCACAAGGATTAGAGCAGGAGCCGGAACGGAGAGTCCCATGGCCAAAGAAAAATTCCAGCGCACCAAGCCGCATTGCAATATCGGTACGATCGGCCACGTCGACCACGGCAAGACGACATTGACGGCCGCGATCACCAAAGTATTGGCGGAGAAAGGTCAGGCGACCTACACCGCTTACGACCAGATCGACAAGGCTCCGGAAGAGAAGGCGCGCGGCATTACGATCGCGACCGCGCACGTCGAATATCAGACCGACAAGCGTCACTATGCGCATGTCGATTGTCCCGGGCACGCCGACTACGTCAAGAACATGATTACCGGCGCCGCGCAGATGGACGGCGCGATCCTGGTGGTGAGCGCCGCCGACGGCCCGATGCCGCAGACTCGCGAGCATATTCTTTTGGCGCGTCAGGTCGGCGTGCCGGCGCTTATCGTTTATCTCAATAAAGTAGACATGGTCGACGATCCCGAGCTCCTCGAACTGGTCGAGCTCGAAGTTCGCGAGCTCCTGTCGAAATACAACTTCCCGGGCGACAAGATTCCCATCATCAAGGGTTCGGCGCTGATGGCGCTCGAGGACAAGAATCCGGAGCTCGGCAAGAATTCGATCTTCGAGCTAATGAAGGCGGTGGACGAATACATCCCGCAGCCGGATCGTCCGAAGGATCAGCCGTTCCTGATGCCGGTCGAGGACGTGTTCTCGATTTCCGGCCGCGGCACGGTCTGCACCGGCCGTATCGAGCGCGGCGTCATCAAGGTCGGCGAGGAAGTCGAGATCGTCGGCATCCGCCCGACGCAGAAGACGGTCGTCACTGGCGTTGAAATGTTCCGCAAACTGCTCGATCAGGGCGAGGCCGGCGACAACGTGGGCTGTCTGCTCCGCGGCACCAAGCGCGAGGAAGTCGAGCGCGGGCAGGTGCTGTGCAAGCCGGGCTCGGTCAAGCCGCACACCAAGTTCAAGGCCGAAGCCTACATCCTCACCAAGGAGGAGGGCGGCCGTCACACGCCGTTCTTCACCAATTATCGGCCGCAATTCTATTTCCGCACCACCGACGTGACCGGCGTGGTGACCTTGCCGGAAGGCACCGAGATGGTGATGCCGGGCGACAATATCGCCATGGAAGTCACGCTGATCGTGCCGATCGCGATGGAGGAGAAGCTGCGCTTCGCCATCCGCGAGGGCGGTAAGACGGTCGGCGCTGGCGTGGTCGCCAACATCATCGAGTGAGGATCAGCGTGTCGTCATGGCCGGGCTTCGTCCCGGCCATCTCGATCAAATAGGCACTGCGGTGCGGGTTAGTTGGGATTGCCGGACCAGGTCCGGGAATGACGGGGCAGAGAGACTTAGACAATGAACGGCCAGAACATCCGCATCCGGCTCAAGGCGTTCGACCACCGCATTCTCGATGCGTCGACGCGCGAAATCGTCAACACCGCCAAGCGCACCGGCGCACAGGTCCGCGGGCCGATTCCGTTGCCGACCAAGATCGAGAAATTCACCGTCAACCGCTCGCCCCATGTCGACAAGAAAAGCCGCGAGCAGTTCGAAATGCGCACGCATAAACGGCTCCTCGATATCGTCGATCCGACGCCGCAAACGGTCGATGCCTTGATGAAGCTCGATCTGGCCGCCGGCGTCGACGTCGAGATCAAGCTGTAAGGGCCTCGGAGAATAACAATGCGGTCCGGAGTGCTCGCGCAGAAGATCGGAATGACGCGGCTGTTCACCGAGACCGGCGAACACGTGCCGGTGACGGTGCTGCGGCTCGGCAATTGCCAGGTCGTGGGTCATCGCACCAAGGAGAAGAACGGCTATGTCGCGCTGCAGCTCGGTGCGGGCCTACGCAAAGTGCAGAGCACGACCAAGGCCGACCGCGGCCATTTCGCCGTCGCCAAGGTCGAGCCGAAACGCGAGCTTGCCGAATTCCGCGTCGATGAAGACGCGTTGATTCCGATAGGCGCCGAAATCACCGCCGATCATTTCGTGGTCGGTCAATATGTCGACGTTACCGGCACCTCGACCGGCAAGGGCTGGGCCGGCCCGATGAAGCGCTGGAATTTCGCTGGGCTCCGCGCGAGCCACGGTGTTTCTATCTCGCATCGCTCGCATGGCTCGACCGGCGGCCGTCAGGATCCCGGCAAGACTTTCAAGAACAAGAAAATGGCCGGTCACCTCGGCGTTGATCGCGTGACCACGCTGAATTTGAAAGTTCGGCAGACCGACGTTGCGCGCGGGCTGATCTTGGTCGAAGGCGCCGTGCCTGGTGTCAAAGGCGGCTGGATCATGGTGCGCGATGCGGTGAAGAAAAAGCTGCCGACTGACGTGCCGAAGCCCGGCAAGTTCAAATTGGCTGATGCCGCGCCTGCAACGGAAGCGGACGACGGGGCGCCCGGAGCCGCCGCCAAGCCGGCCGCTGCGCCACAGGCCCAGCAAGCGTCGCCGCAAGCCGCACAAGCCGCGCCTGCGTCGCAGCCAGCCGCTGCGCCGGCCGCGCCAAAGACTGAAGCCAAATCCGAAGCCAAACTTGAAGCGAAGCCCGCTGCGGCCAAGACCGAAGCCAAGCCGGCGGCGCCCAAAGCTGAAGCGAAAGCGGCCGCCGCAAAGGGCGAAAGCAAGCCCGCAGCCGCCAAGAAGCCGAAGAAGGGCGAGTGATATGGAAGTTCAAGTCACCACGCTCGACGGCAAGAAGGCTGGCTCGGTCACGCTGTCCGACGCCATTTTCGGGCTTGAGCCGCGCGCCGACATCATTCATCGCTGCGTCGTCTGGCAGCTGGCGAAACGCCAGCGTGGCACCCACGAGGTCAAAAACCGGGCGGAGATCACGCGCACCGGCAAAAAAATGTACCGGCAGAAAGGCACCGGCTCGGCGCGCCATGGCTCCGCGCGCGTCAATCTGTTCCGCGGCGGCGGCCGCTCGTTCGGGCCGCATCCGCGCAGCCACGAAATCGGCTTGCCGAAGAAGATGCGCACGCTCGCGCTCAGGCACGCGCTCTCCGCCAAGGCCAAGGACGACGGCATCGTCGTCATCGAGGCGCTCGATCTGAAGGAAGCCAAGACCAAGGCGCTGCGCGGCCAGTTCGAGAAGCTTGGCCTCTCCAATGCGCTCATCATCGACGGCGCCGAGGTCAAGGAGAGCGTGCGCACCGCCGCCCGCAACATCCCCAATATCGACGTGCTGCCGATTGCCGGCATCAACGTCTACGACATCCTGCG
>JBPYFG010000527.1:0-10180 GCA_051986365.1 Xanthobacteraceae bacterium | reverse complement strand
TTTCTTGCCGGCCCAGGCGGCAAAAGCGCCGCTCGCCGCATCGAGCGCCGCCTTTGCATCCTCGACCGTGGCGCTCGCCACCGAAGCGACTTTGTTCTCGGTGGCCGGATCGATGACGTCGAAGCGTCCACCGTCGGAGGATTTGCGCCATTTGCCGCCGATCCACAGATCGGTCGGTACATTGGCGAGAAGATTGTCGTACATAGCCATGGCTTCACCTCAGTTTGTTTGTCGTCATGCCCGGGCTCGACCCGGGCATCCATGCGGCGTCACCGCTTCATGGATTGCCGGGTCAAGCCCGGCAATGACGCTTAGGACTCCATCGCGCGTTTGACCCGATCGACGATGCGCTCGACGCTCGGCAGCGCGAGATCTTCCAGAATATCGGCGGCGGGCAGCGGAATATGCGGCGTCGTGATCCGCACCGGCGGCCCATCAAGGTCGTAAAAGGCTTCGTCGGCGACGATCGAAACGATCTCGGCGCCCCAGCCGCACAGCCGCGGATTCTCCTCGACCGTGAACAGGCGATGCGTGCGTGCGACCGAATTGAGGATCGTCTGCGTATCCAGCGGCACCAGTGAGCGCGCATCGATAACTTCGCAGTCGATCCCGTGTTCGGATTTGAGTTGGTCTGCCGCGGCAATGGCGCGGGGCACCATGAGCGCCAGCGCCACGATCGTCGCGTCCTTGCCTGGCCGCACGATACTTGCGGCGCCCAGGCGATCGACGATCTCGCCGTCCGGCACGTCGCCTTTGATCGGGTAAAGCGATTTGTGTTCGAGAAAAATCACGGGGTCAGGATCGCGCACCGCCGCTGCCATCAGCCCGATGACATCGCGCGGCGACGACGGCGCCACCACCTTGAGCCCGGGAATCATCATGCACCAGTTCTCGACGCTCTGCGAATGCTGCGCGCCGAACCGTGCGCCGCCGCCATTGCCGGTGCGCACCACCAGCGGACATTTGACCTGGCCGTTGGACATGTAGCGGCTCTTGGCAAATTCATTGGCGATGTAATCGAAGCACACTGCGAAAAAGTCCGAAAACATGATTTCGGCAATCGGCTTCAAGCCGGTCATTGCCGCGCCCATCGCGGCGCCGAGGATAGCTTGCTCGGAAATCGGCGTGTCGCGCACCCGTAAGGGGCCGAACTGTTCGTAGAGGCCGACGGTCGCCTTGAACACGCCGCCAGCCTTGCCGATATCTTCGCCGAGAAACACCACGTCGGGATCGCGCGCCATCTCCTGGGCGATGCCGCGGGCCACCGCTTCGCGGTAGGTCAATTCCGCCATGCGAAGCCTCCATCGGCGTAGACGTCGGTGGTGAGAATGTCGAGCGCCGGCGGCGGCGCCGCCTTGCATTTCTCGGTGGCTTCGTCGACCCGCCGTTTGGCATGAAGCTCAATGCTGGCGATGATGTCCTCGCTGACGCCGAATTGCTTCAGGCGCTCACGATAGATTTTGATCGGGTCGCGCTCTTTCCATTTATCGAGCTCGCCTTCAGGACGGTATTTGGCCGGGTCCGCGCGCGAATGCCCGCTGTACCGATAGGTGAGGCACTCGATCAACGACGGGCCGCCGCCCGCGCGCGCCTTTTCATAGGCCGACGCCGCGGTGCGGAAGACGACATCGGCATCGTTGCCGTCGATCACGATGCGCGGCAGGCCGTAGGCGGCGGCCCGGTCCGCCGCCGGATTCGGCACCGCGGTGACGTCGCCGATTGGGGTGTATTCCATGTACAGATTGTTCTCGCAGACAAAGATCACCGGCAATTTCCAGACTACCGCAAAATTCAGCGCTTCGTGAAAAGCGCCGATGTTGGTCGTGCCGTCGCCGAAGAAACAGACCGAGACGTCCTTCTGTCCCTTGTACTGCGCGCGCCACGCCGCGCCGCAGGCGATCGGCAAATGCGCGCCGATGATCGCGTAGGACCCCATCACGCCGTGGTCGACCGACGTCAGATGCATCGAGCCGCCTTTGCCCCGCATCAATCCGTTGTCGCGCTGCATCAGCTCGCCCAACACTTTCTCGATCGGGACGCCGCGGGCCAGCGTGTGGGCGTGACCGCGATAAGTGCAGAACGAAAGGTCGCCGGGCTGCATCGCCGCCGCACAGCCGGCTGCGACCGCTTCCTGGCCCAGCGAAAGATGACTCGTGCCCTTCACCAGGTTCTGCAAAAACAGATCGAATGCGCGCTGCTCGGCCTCGCGAATTTCGACCTGCATGCGGTACATGCGCAGCCGCCGTTCCTCGCCGATATCGTCATTGAGGCTCGCATTCGACGCGAGCGCACGGTCTTCGACTTTGGCCATGAAAGGTCCTCGGGATGCCCTTTAGCGAGGGGGCGGCCGCAACTTAGCGCCAGTGGTCAAGGTCAGGCAATGCATCGGCGCGCCCGGCGCTAGATCCGGCCCGCGCCGCTTGCGATAGCCTCGATGAAGGCTTACTTGACCCGCGGGAGGGTTTCGATGACTCAATCCCTGGACTCGCGAACGTCCCAAGCCTTCATTTATCGTTTTTTTGGCGGTCCGCCCTTGGCGGTGGTCGGCCGGCTTGTCCTGCTATCGATCCTGGTCGGGGTCATTCTCGCCGCCATTGGGCTTGATCCCTGGAATATCATCGAATCCGTGGAGCGGCTTCTCGAACATATTTGGAACATGGGATTCGATGCAGTGCGCTGGCTGTGGCGCTATTTCCTGTTGGGCGCGGTGATCGTTCTGCCGATCTGGTTTTTGGCGCGGCTCGCCAAGGCGCCGCGCGGGCTATAAGGCGCGGATCGAGACAAAGCGGCCGGGCGAGTGCCCGGCCGCTTTCTCTTTCGTATCGGCTCGCGGCGCTTATTCGTCGGATTGCGAGCCGGACGACGTTCCATCATCGTCGCCGCGGGCGGAATGATCCATGGAGTGGTCGCGCGGCCCGCCACCGCGATGCCGCCGTCGGCGCCGATGCAGCGGAAAGCGATCTTGCGGTCCGTCATAGCCGTTCGGGCCGTTTTGCCCCTGCGGCCCGTTATTGCCGTGCTGAGACTGCTGATGTTGCGGCTGAGCGCCGGTGATGAACGATGGCAGGCGGTCGACGTCAGCTTGGTTTTCCGGACCCGATTGCTGCGGCCGCTGCTGATATTGCTGCTGATGCTGTTGCGGCTGATGGTGCTGCTGGTTGTGATGTTGTTCGCGCGGCTGGTACGGCTGCGGCTCGCGCGGCGCGAACGGCTCGCCGCCGATATGGGGCTGCTCGCCATCGCCGTCGTCGTAGCTGTCATCGGCCGCACGCATCTCGCCGGGCGGCTGCTGCTGGTAATAGGGTTGACTCTGCCGGAGCTGCTCCTGCGCCGCCGCGATAACACGGAAATAGTGCTCGGCGTGTTGATAATAATTTTCCGCTGCAACCGGATCCCCGGAGCTTTGCGCGTCACGCGCCAGCTGAAGGTACTTTTCGGCGACATGGGACGCGGTACCGCGAATTTTTACGTCCGGCCCGTTGGATTCGTACATTCGCGATAAGGGATTTTGATGATGATGATGATGCCCACCTTTGCGGTTGCGACCGCGCATGCGTTTGTTCTGACCGTTTCTCATGGCTTGCTGTTCCGCCGACCCCCGTTTACTGCGACGGCGCCTTTGCCGCCGATTCTCTTCGAGTTCTCCAGATTCCATCGTACGGCGACGCGCCGCGCGAACTTTCCTAACCTCAATTTGCGGTCTCTAACCCAGTCCCAAGTCACTTCCCAACGTCACGCGTTCGATAGTCGCGCTGCATCGGCAAACTCTTCCTCGCGCGCGCTAATTGCGTGCAGGCCGAACCCATGAAGCATCACGATCTGAGCACGATCTGAATCTGGCGATCCTATATGCCGTCCAATCCGGCTTTCGCTATTCAGCTTCGCTTTTTCTGCCTGACCTGCGCTGCCGACCTCTAGGAGAAATTATGCTCCGGGCTTCAGGGCAACGCGGCGCCCTCATTTGAGGGCGATTCCGTGGGCCGCAAGCTAATCGGTTCCGGCCGATATTCCAAGTGCTTTTTTATTCCTCACGCTTGTTTGCCCGATCTGCAATGTTGTGCGTCATAGCCCGCACCGAACATTCTCTGCAATCAAAGCGCGTGGAACGCTATTTAGATCGGGTTGCGGCGGCGTCGGCGCAAGCCCCGCCGCCGCAATTAATGCTGCAACCGGTTCCGCCTGATCCTTTCCGAGCTCAACCACCAGCACGCCGTTGCGCGCCAAAAGTGGCGCTGCACTTGCCGCCAGCGCCCGATAGCCGTGCAACCCATCGGCGCCACCGTCGAGCGCGAGGCGCGGGTCGAACAGCCGCACCTCGGGCGCCAGCCGATCGAGATCTGCGGTCGCGATATAGGGCGGATTCGACACAATGAGGTCAAAGGGACCGCGCAAGGCGGACGCCATGTCGCAGACGACATAGGCGGTGCGGCTCACGTCGAGACGGCGCGCATTGTCGCGGGCGACCGCTAGCGCGGCCGCGCTGATGTCGGTCCCGACCGCGAAGGCATTGGGCAGTTCGCTCAGGAGCGCCAGCACGATCGCGCCAGAGCCCGTGCCGATATCGGCGATGCGCCAGGCTCGCGAACGTGGCCCCCGCCGCTCGAGCGCGCGCAGCGCGGCAGCGACCACGGTTTCGGTCTCCGGCCGCGGCACCAGCGTCGCGCCGGTGACGCGCAGCGGCAGCGACCAGAATTCTCTCGTTCCGGTAATCCGCGCCAACGGCTCGTGGGCGAGCCGCCGCCGCGCCAGCGCGGCGATTGCGCTTTGCTGCTTGGCCGAGAGCGGTCGATCGGCCTGCGCGGCCAGCGCGGCATGATCGAGGCCCAGCGCGTGGCCAATCAGCACGCGCGCATCGAGTTCCGGTGAATCGACGCCGTTGGCGCGAAATTCGCTCGTCCAGGCGCGCCGACAATCGGCAACGCTAACGGCTTTGATCGCGGTCGAGGTAACGGCGTGTCGCGTTCTCAAGCGTGTTCTCAAGCGGTTTCTTACGTATCTTGCGCAGCAAGCTGCGCCGCCTGATTTTCCGCGACCAAAGCGTCGATGATTTCACCAAGCGCTTCGCCCTCGAGAATCTGGGGCAGCTTGTAAAGCGTCAGGTTTATCCGATGATCGGAAACCCGGCCTTGCGGATAATTGTAGGTGCGGATGCGCTCGGAGCGATCGCCGGTTCCAACCTGGCCGCGGCGCTCGGCGGCGCGCGCCGCATCCTGCTTATGGCGCTCGAGGTCGTAGAGCCGCGTGCGCAGCACGGCGAGCGCCTTGGCGCGATTGCGGTGCTGGGAACGGTCTTCCTGCATCATGACGATGATTCCGGAAGGGATATGCGTCACCCGCACCGCCGATTCGGTCTTGTTGACGTGCTGGCCGCCGGCGCCGCTCGAACGCAGCGTGTCAATTTTGAGATCGGTCTCGTTGATAGCGACGTCGAGGTCTTGCGCCTCCGGCAGCACCGCAACCGTCGCGGTCGAAGTATGGATTCGGCCCGAGGCTTCGGTGTCCGGAACGCGCTGCACGCGATGCACGCCGGATTCGTATTTCAAGCGGGCGAAGGCGCCGCGGCCCCGGATCTCGGCGATGATTTCCTTATAGCCGCCCATCGAGCCTTCGCTGGCCGCCACGATCTCGACTTTCCAGCCCTGTTTGGCGGCATAACGCTCGTACATCCGGAACAAGTCGCCGGCGAAAAGCGCGGCCTCGTCGCCGCCGGTGCCGGCGCGGATTTCGAGGATGACGTTACGCTCATCCATTGCATCCTTGGGCAATAGCGCGAGCCGCAATTCTTGTTCGAGCGCGGCGCGTCGCGTCTCGACTTGCGGCTTTTCCGACTCCGCGATCGCGCGCATTTCTGCATCGGTTGCGGGATCGGCGATCAACGCCGTCAGGTCGTCCAATTCACGTCGCGCGGCGCGATAAGATCTCACCGCATCGACCACCGGGGCGAGCTCGGCAAATTCCCGCGATAGTTTAACATAGGTCTCGGCCGGCAAAGCCGCGGCTAGATCGCGCTCCAATGCGGCATGCCGTGTCACGAGGGCGTCGAGTTTTTGATCGGGTAACATCTTGCGCCGCGCCGATGGTTAGATTTGCAGGCCGTTTTCAGCGGCGAACTTTCCAAGCTGCGCGCGAATCGGCGTGCCGCCTGGGGATTTGTCTATTAACGGGCAAAGGAACGCGGCGGCCTTGCGGCAATCGACGTCGAACAGCATCGCCTTGACCGGTCCGACCGCGGAGGCGGTGAGCGATAACGATCGATAGCCGATAGCGACGAGCGCCAATGCTCCAAGCGGCTGCGAGGCCAGTTCGCCGCACACGGTCGCCGGCTTGCCGTGTGCGCGCGCTTTATCGGCGATATCCTTGAGCGCACGCAGCACCGGCGCCGAGAGCGCGTCGAAGCGGTCCGATACGCGCGGATTGCCGCGGTCGATCGCGTAAAGGAATTGCACCAGATCGTTCGAGCCGATGGAGAGAAAGTCGACCCGCTCAAGCAATTCGTCGAGTTGATAAAGGAGCGACGGCACCTCAACCATGCTGCCGACCTCGACCTGGTCGGGCAGTTTATGACTGTGGCGGCGAAGGTGCGTCAGCTCACGCTCGACAAGCTCCTTGGCCTGATCGAATTCGCCCACCGTGGAGATCATCGGAAACATGATCTTGAGCGCGCGTCCGCTGCCGGCGCGAAGCAGCGCTCGCAATTGGGTGCGCAGCAAGCCGGGGCGGTCGAGCCCAAGCCGGATGGCGCGCCAGCCGAGCGCAGGGTTTTCCTCCTCGATGTTGCGCATATAGGGCAGCAATTTGTCGCCGCCGATATCGAGGGTGCGGAAAGTCACCGGCTTGCTGTCGGCCGCGTCCAGTACCGCGCGATAAAGCGCATATTGCTCGCTAGTTCGCGGGAAGCTCGGCGCGACCATGAACTGCAGCTCGGTGCGGAACAGACCGATCCCGCCCGCACCGGTGTCGGCGATGTGCGGCAGGTCGACGCTCAAGCCGGCATTGAGGAGAAGTTCGATCTGCTGGCCGTCCCTGGTGATGCAGGGCTTGTCGCGCAGCGCCGCATATTGTTGCTGCCGGCGCGCGCGCAGCCGCACCCGTTCGGCATAGGCCGCTTCCATGTCGGGAAGCGGGCGGATGTGGAGATCGCCGGCCAAGCCGTCGACGATGATCGCATCGCCCGGATCGGCGATGCCGGTCGCGTTCTCGATGTCGCCGACGGCTGGAATGCCCAGCGCCCGCGCCACGATGGTGACATGCGAATGCGGGCCGCCCTCTTCGAGCACGAGGCCGCGCAGGCGCTTGCGGTCATAGTCGAGCAGCGCCGCCGGGCCCATCGAACGAGCCACGAGAATCGCGTTTTCCGGTAAGCTCTCGCGCGAGGGAGCGTGATCGCGGCCGGTGAGCTGGCGCATCAGGCGATTGGCGAGGTCGTCGAGATCGTGCAATCGCTCGCGCAGGAACGGATCGGTCTGACGCAGCATGCGCGCCCGGGTATCGGATTGCACGCGCTCCACCGCGGCCTCGGCGGTGAGTCCGGTCATCACCGCTTCTTCGAGCTTGTGCACCCAGCCGCGGTCATAGGCGAACATCCGGTACGCCTCCAAGACGTCGCGATGTTCGCCGCCCTCGACCACGTCGCCGTGTTCGAGCATTTCGTCGAGGCTGGTGCGCAGGCTTTCCACTGCCGAGTTCAGATGCGCCAATTCCTTTTGCACGTCGTCAGCGATGAAATTGGTCACGACGACGCGCGGCTCGTGCAACACGACATGCCCCAGCGCAATTCCTTCGCTCAGGGCCGAGCCCTTGACATGAACGGAACGACGCGCGGCCGGCTCGGCGCCGGGCAGGGCCAGGGCCGAGAGTTCGCCCGAGGCGATCATCTCGGCCAGCACCATCGCCGTGGTTTGCAGCGCCTCGACTTCTTCTTCCGAATAGGTCCGCCGCGCCCGGTTCTGCACCACCAGCACGCCTAGCGTGTTGCCGGCGCGCAGCACCGGCACGCCAAGGAAAGAGTGATAGATTTCCTCGCCCGTTTCCGGCCGGTATGAGAAGGCCGGATGCGCTTGCGCATTCGACAAGTTGATCGCACTCGCCTGACTTGCCACCAAGCCGACCAAGCCCTCGTCGGACCGCATCACCGTGCGGTGCACAGCATCGCGATTGAGGCCTTCGGTTGCATAGAGTTCGAGCGTCGAGTCGACGCGCAGCACATAGACGGAGCAGACCTCCGCAACCATGTTGGCGGCGATCAGCACCACGATCTTGTCAAGGCGTTCCTGCGCGCTGACCGGCTCCGCCATGACTTCGCGAAGCCGACGCAACAGCACGCGTGGACCACCAAGCGCGCCACGCATGGCGTGAGGTCCCTCGGGCCGGGCTATGACCGGAGCGGAGCCCGTGACGCGCCGGTCTTGGTCAAAGAGGAATTCGCCCGGATCAGGTCCGAAAGCGAATGTCCTAAAGCCTATATCGAATGCGGCATGCAAACCGCAAGCCAAAGACAGCGGTATGACGGCTCAGGCTATTGTGCGCCGCAACGCAAACGCGGCGAATCAGGCCGCTTTATCGAGTCCGTACAAGGAATGCAGCGTGCGCACTGCCAGTTCGGTGAAGGCGGCGTCAATCAAAAGCGAAAACTTTATCTCGGAGGTGGTGATAGCGCGAATATTGATGGACCGCTCGGCCAAAGCCTTGAACGCCTGCGCCGCCACGCCGGCATGGCTGCGCATGCCGATGCCGATCACCGAAACTTTGGCGACATCGGTGGCGCCATCGAGCCGGGTGTAACCGACCGCAGGCTTGGCTTGGGCGATCACATCCAGCGATCGCCGATAATCCGAGGCCGGCACCGTGAAGGTGATGTCGGTGGTCTTACCATCGCTCGACACATTCTGAACGATCATGTCGACATTGACATTGGCCTCGGCGAGCGGTCCAAAAATCGCGGCCGCGACGCCCGGCTTGTCCTGAACTTCACGGACGGAGATTTGCGCCTCATCGCGTGAGAAGGCGATGCCAGTGACGGTGTACTGCTCCATGATCTCCCCCTCGTCGCAAATCAGTGTTCCGGGCGGGTTGTCGTGCGGATCGATTTTTTCCGGTGGATCGAAGCTCGAGCGCACGAAGATGCGCACATTGTGCACCATCCCAAGTTCGACCGAACGCACCTGCAAGATCTTGGCGCCGAGCGAGGCAAGCTCCAGCATTTCTTCGAATGCGACACGTTCCAGTCGCCGCGCCCGCGGCACCACTCGCGGATCGGTCGTATAGACGCCATCGACATCGGTATAGATGTCGCAGCGGTCGGCGCGGATCGCCGCCGCAATCGCCACCGCCGAAGTGTCCGAGCCGCCACGCCCGAGCGTGGTGATGCGGCCGCTGTCGCGGTGGATGCCTTGAAAGCCGGTGATGACGGCGACTTCCTTGCGTTCCGTGAAGCGCCGAACCAATTCCTCGCCACTGATGTCGAGGATTCGCGCCGCGCCGTGCACTTCGCTCGTTGCGATCGGCAGCTGCCAGCCCTGCCAGGAGCGCGCATTGATGTCGAGGTCCTGGAGCACGATCGCCAGTAGTCCGGCGGTGACCTGTTCGCCGGTGGCGACAATCGCATCATATTCGCGGGCATCAAAAATGCGGCGCTGCTGGATTGCCTCCTCGCACCAGATAATGAGCTGGTCGGTGGTGCCGGACATCGCCGAGACCACGACGGCTACCTCGTTGCCGGCGTCGACCTCGCGCTTGACATGGCGCGCGACGTTGCGGATGCGGTCGAGATCGGCGACCGAAGTTCCGCCGAATTTCATCACGAGGCGAGCCATGGGGTCGATATGGGGTCGATACGGTCGGTGGTGCCGGACTAAGGAATCGATCTGCGCGTCGGACTTTTCAGTCGTCCGGGCAAAATGCGCCGGCCCGCATGTCGTCACCGGACCGGCGCCAAAGCGCGCGTATACATACCGGTGGGATGGGCGGTCCGCAACATGGTCATAAAATGCCGAAATAGTCGGGAAAGGTGCCTCGGCGTCAGCGCCAGCCCGCTAGCATTTTGACACGCTAGGAGGACGCCGACTAGCACCGCGGCAACCATGCCGAGCCCCACAGCCGTAGCCGTACCGTTTTCGGGTTAGCCGGATTTGACTGGAAATGACTATGCGTCCGACGCGCCAGTGCTATCACGCTTGTCAAG
>JBPYFG010000526.1:0-15140 GCA_051986365.1 Xanthobacteraceae bacterium | reverse complement strand
CCGGCCCGATGCCGTCGCGGCGTTTGCGACGGCGCAGCAGGTCCCGGCAGCCGATCTCCCCAGAGGCAAGCATTTTCATGCGTTCACAAAATGGCCCTGCCAAGGCAAAGCTATTGAACATGCACACTAAAGCGTTAATACGCCCGTTTGAGAAATCGACCGGCGACAAGAGCTCGTCTCGGGCCCAATTGTCCGCTTTGCCCGCTCGGCGAGTCCGGTCCATAAACCCATTTGAAACCGCACAATGCCGCCCTTCCGCAGAGGGCGGCAAGGATTCATCAAGGATTTGATATGGCTGCCGCCCTTAAGTTTGTTTTCCGCCCATTCGCGGCCCGGCGCGAAGTTCTTATTCTGTTCTGCGCGGAAAATTTGAAATTTGGACCGGCAAGCCGGCGCGTCGTTTCCCGCATAGGAGACAGCTTTCGTCGCGCCGCGGCCGCCGCTCGTTTCACCGGGAAAAACGGGTCAAGCCTGGACCTAATTGCGCCTGCCGGCCTCGACACGCCGCGATTGGTCATCGTCGGCACCGGCAAGCACAGCACCTTGACCTCCCGCGATTTCGCCAAATTGGGCGGCATCGCTATGGGAAAACTGGCCAAAACCGTCGCGGCTGCGACGATCTTCGCCGAACTGGGGTCGGGGGCGCTTAAGGCCAACCAAGTCGCCGATCTGGCGCTCGGCGCGCGGCTTCGCGGCTACTCATTCGACCTCTACAAGACCAAGCGCAAAGAAGACGAAGACCCGGAGCCAAAAAGGATCGAACTGAACTTTGCCTGTTCGAATCCGGCCTCCGCGGAGAAAGCCTGGGGACGCCGCGCGGCCATCGCTGACGGCGTGGTTTTTGCCCGCGATCTTGTCAATGAGCCGGGCAATGTACTCTATCCCGGCGAATTCGCTCGCCGCGCATCAGGTCTGACCAAGTTAGGGGTTGGCGTCGAAGTGCTCGACGTTGCCGCGATGCGCAAGCTTGGCATGGGCGCGCTACTCGGAGTCGGGCAAGGTTCTGCGCACGAAGCTAGACTTGTCATCATGCGCTGGAACGGCGGCAAGCGCGGCGCCGATCCGGTCGCTTTCATTGGCAAAGGGGTGTGCTTCGATAGCGGCGGCCTTTCGATCAAGCCGGCGCAAAACATGGAGGACATGAAGGGGGACATGGCAGGAGCTGCCTGCGTCGTTGGCCTCATGCATGCGCTGGCGGCGCGCAAGGCGAAGGTCAATGCGGTGGGCGCCATCGGGCTGGTGGAAAACATGCCCGACGGAAAAGCTCAGCGGCCGGGCGATATCGTCAAAACGATGTCGGGACAGACCATCGAAATCATCAATACCGATGCCGAGGGCCGGCTCGTTTTGGCCGACGTGCTTCATTACGTGAACAAGCGATTCAAGCCAAAATTCATGATCAATCTCGCAACGCTCACGGGCGCGATCATCGTTGCGCTCGGACAGGAATATGCCGGCCTGTTCTGCAATGACGACAAGCTCGCCGAGCGGCTGATCGAGGCGGGGGAGGCGACCGGCGAGCGGGTTTGGCGCATGCCGCTCGGCCCGGAATACGACAAGATGATCGATTCAAAATTCGCCGATATGAAAAATACCGGCGGGCGCTCGGGCGGCGCAATCACGGCTGCTCAGCTGTTGCAGCGTTTCGTCGATAAGACTCCCTGGGCTCATCTCGACATTGCCGGGACCGGGATGGGCTCGCCGCAAAACGACATCAACCGGAGCTGGGGTTCGGGTTGGGGGGTGCGGTTGCTTGAGCGACTCGTCGAAGATCACTACGAGCGCTGAGCGGAGACGCAATGACCGAAATTCTATTTTACAACCTCAAGGGCCAGACCTTGGAACGGGTCCTGCCGTCGCTTTTGCAGAAATCGCTCGAGCGCGGCTGGCGCGTAGTCGTTCAAGCTTCCTCCGACGAGCGCGTGGACGCGCTCGATGCGCATTTGTGGACCTGGCGCGACGACGCTTTCCTGCCGCACGGCACCTCTCGCGATCCCGAAGCGGGCGAGCAGCCGATCGTGCTGACTGCCAGTGCCGAAAATCCGAATGGCGCGGCGGTGCGCTTCCTGGTCGACGGCGCTAATATGTCAGCGGATGCGGGCAATTATCAGCGTATCGTGCTGCTGTTCGACGGCGATGATCCCGAAGCCGTTGAAATGGCTCGCATGCGGTGGAACGAGGCCAAGACCAATGGCGCCGAGATTACCTATTGGAAGGCCGACGAGAACGGCCGCTGGCAACGGCAAATGGGGCCATGAGCACGGTTTTCATTTTGGAAAAACTGCCCGCCGTATGTCTCTGAAATTACAAATATTTATCATGTTATAAATTGATCGATTTTAGACCACTTTAAGTGCGGTTTGTCGCGATTATATTCTTTGCTCGACGATATTTTTGGATGCTATAGTTGTTCCATGAATAAGCGTTCAGTGAAAACGAAGCGTCCCGCCAAAGCCGCCTCCAAATCCATCCGAAAAGCTGCGCCCCGCAAGGGCGCCGGGCGTGCTGCTGCAGCCAAAGCGGCCACCGCTTCGCGGCATTCGGCGCGGAAATCGCAACCGATCAGCGCGTTGCGGCCCCCTTCGGCGAGGAAAATCACGGCTTCGGAGGTTTCCACGGTCACGGTCGCGCAGGTAACCGCGCTCGGGCATTCCCTGCAGACGCACAAATTCCAAGTCGGCCAAACCGTATCTTATACCTCAAGCCCGATCACTCGCCCGGGCGCGAGTGGCAGTTACAAGGTTGTTAGGCTGCTGCCATCCGACGGCGAAGACTATCAGTATCGCATCAAGAATCCGGGTGAGGCCTTTGAGCGCGTGGCGAAAGAAAGCCAGCTCGAGGTCGAGCACTAGTCGCACAACAGGCGACTGGCGCGCAGGGTAGCCCTGCGCCATACTTCCGCCGGTTGGGAAGCGACATCGTCGTCCCGCAGGGGCCTTGCGATGCTCGGCATTGATCCAGACGTCGGACACTTGCGTTTCTGGGTCGCGTCCGGAGCTGCGGCCCTGCTCGTGCTTGTATGCGCGCTGGCGCTGGATTGGACGCGCTCGAGAATCATAGCGCGGTTCGCCGTGGCTGGGCTTGGGGCCGCCTTTGGCGCGATATTGGCCTGGGCTTTCCTGACTGGCGCCGCCGTACGCGATCTCAGCCTCGAACGGCGCAATCTCGAAATGCGCGCAGGGCAGCTCATGGCGCAGGCGCTTGCGCCCGGTTCGCCGCTCGCCTGCCTGGATGCTACTGGTGGCGAAAACGTCGAAGCGGCGTGCGAAAAAGCGCTGTTCGCCGCCCCGGCAGCGGTGGCCGCTGCCTCGTCCTATACCGCTGCGCGATTAGCGCTGCTGTCCGACATGGCCGCGCACGTCAAGGGCGGCGGTAATCTCGATTCGGTCTTGTCCTCGCTGCGCCGCGCGCTTGAGGAGGATCGGTTCGGTTTCGTTGCCCATACGCTCGCAATACGTGATGGCTGCACGACCAGCCGCTGCGAGGCTTTGGCACTGCTTCGCGATCCGGAGCGGGTGCGGGCCAATTTAAGCGCGCAGACCTTCGATCGGTATCTTGACCGTTATTTGCCACTTTGGGGGCAGCCCGAGACGCCGGTTGCGGATGCGGCCCCATCCTCGACCGCTACACTTGCCGCCAGCCAGCCGCCGCCAATTCAGGCCCCGAAAAAAGCTATCCTCGATGCCGATTTTCCAAGCGCCGCATCGATTCCCGCGGTTAGCATCATGAATCCCGAGCCGAAAGCCGCACCGGCAAAAACGTCCGCTGACGCGCGCGCGGCATCGACGCGCCGGTCTTCACGCAAAGAGGGCAATGCGCCGCCGCCGGCCACGGGATCATCGGCGGCGACCTTGGTCCCGCCGGTCGATCCAGTTTGGGAGCCCGGCACGGCGTCAATCCCGGCGTCGCAAGCCGCCCCGTCACCATCCTCGCATCCGCCACAGGCGAGCGCCGGCCAGGCGCCGGCTGCGCAATAAGTTGAACGCGCGCCCGTTACCCGCTCAGATGCGGCGAGATGCTGCGATCCGTCCTCATCGCTAACCGCGGCGAAATTGCCTGCCGCATCGCGCGCACGGCCAAGCGCCTCGGTATGCGCACCATCGCGGTCTATTCCGAAGCGGACACCCGCGCATTGCATACCCGATTATGCGATGAGGCCTACCTGATCGGAGGCCCCGAGCCGGGCGCAAGCTATCTTGCGATCGATCATTTGATCGCGGCGGCAAAGCAAGCCCGTGCGGAATGTGTTCATCCTGGCTACGGCTTTCTGTCCGAGAACGCCGGTTTCGCTGAGGCATGCGCGCAAGCGGGTCTCGTCTTTGTCGGCCCACCGGCGAGCGCAATCCGCGCAATGGGACTCAAGGATCATGCCAAAAAGCTTATGGAGCGAGCCGACGTACCGGTCGTCCCCGGCTATCACGGCGAACGCCAAGATGCGAAATTCTTACGGGAAAAAGCCTACCAGATCGGATATCCGGTCCTGATCAAGCCCGCGGCCGGCGGCGGCGGCCGCGGCATGCGGCGGGTCGACAAGCACGCCGATTTCGATGCCGCGCTTGAAGGCGCCGTGCGCGAGAGCCAATCGGCGTTCGGAACCGGCCGGGTCTTGATCGAGAAATTTGTCACTTCCCCCCGGCACATCGAAATTCAGGTTTTTGCCGACAATCACGGCAACGCGGTTCATCTTGGCGAGCGCGATTGTTCGCTGCAGCGACGCCACCAGAAGGTGATCGAGGAGGCGCCAGCGCCGGGCATGACGCCGGACTTGCGCGCGGCGATGGGCAACGCGGCGGTCGCCGCGGCGAAGGCGGTCGACTACCGCGGCGCGGGTACGGTGGAATTCGTGGCCGACGGCACCGCCGGACTGCGCGCAGGCGGATTCTGGTTCATCGAAATGAACACGCGGCTGCAGGTCGAGCATCCGGTGACCGAGGCGGTGACCGGCCTCGATCTGGTCGAGTGGCAGTTCCGCATCGCCGCCGGGGAAAAGCTACCGCTGCGCCAGGACGAGATCCGCTTTGCGGGGCACGCTATCGAGGCGCGCGTCTATGCCGAAGATCCCGAACACGGCTTTCTGCCGTCCACCGGAAAAATCGTGGCGCTCGAATTTCCGGACGATATCCGGGTCGATAGCGGCATCGAAGCCGGCAACGAGGTGTCGCCATTTTATGATCCAATGATCGCCAAGCTCATCGCCCATGCGCCGACGCGCGAAGGGGCACGGGAGCGGCTTGCGCAAGCGCTCGATGCAACGGTGATCGCGGGGGTGCGAACCAACGTCCTCTTCTTAGCCAATCTGTGCCGCGCCACCGCCTTTCGTCAGGGCAAAGTCGATACCGGTTTTATCGACCGCAACCTCACAACTTTGGGCGCCGCGCCGCGAGAGCCCGATTGGGGGGCCGCCGCGCGCGGGGCGACGCATTTGCTGGATGCAATCGCCATCGCGGCCAAGGAGGCGTCGACGCCTGAAACCGAAGATGCTTCGCAGGACTATTCTCCCTGGTCGGCGCGCGACGGCTTTCAGCTCGGCGGCAGCCGTGAAATCTGGCTGCCAATCTTGGTCGATGGCGAGGACGCCGAGGCAGTCATCACTCACGACAAAGACGGCCCCCGACTGACCGTTCACAGCGTCGAACCAGCTCCTGACGCGCGCCTGTTCGAATTGGGTGCGCAAGCTTACGTATTACGCGGCGGCCGCCAGACCCGCGTGCGCATCAAGGATTTTTCGGCGAGTACCGCCGACGCCGGAGGCGGGGACAACGTTATCAAGGCACCCATGCACGGGCGTGTGCTGGAACTTCTTGCCGGCGTCGGCGATCGCGTGAACTTCGGGCAAAGACTCGCCGTGATCGAGGCGATGAAAATGGAGCATACGCTGCGCGCGCCGTTTGCCGCCCTGGTGAAAGAGGTTCCTGTGAGTACCGGCGCGCAGGTTATAGAAGGCGCCCCGATTATGGTGCTAGAGGCTGTCGAAGCACTTGAGGTTTCGTCGGAGTGAGAAAAAGATGACCGTGCACCTGATCAAGCTTTGCGTCGGTTGCGGTTCCGTTCGCGAGCTTGAGGGCTGGATCAAGGAAAAGCTCAGGGCCAAGCGCAAGAACGGTGAAAAGCCCGAGCACATTCATCGCACCCGCATGGTGCCAAAGCGCGCGGCGGAGCTGGTCGATGGCGGCTCGCTGTACTGGGTCATTCGCGGCGAAATCATGTGCCGCCAGCGGGTGCGCGCGATCCGTCCCTTCGTCGATAAGGATGGGATCGGGCGTTGCGGCGTTGTCCTCGATCCCAAAGTGGTTCTGGTCGAGCCGCGGCCGCATCGCGCATTTCAAGGCTGGCGCTATCTTGTCTCCAAGGACGCTCCGCGCGACCTCGACAAAGTCGCCAAAGGCGCCGCCGCCATGCCCGAGACCTTGCGGCGCGAGCTCCGCGAGCTTGGCCTGATGTGACGAGCTCGCGGCCATAACCGGAATTGCCGCATGGCGTCGCCGCAAGCGATCACGTAAAGTCCGCGGCCAAAGCGCCGGGCTGCAAAAGCCCGGCGGCCCGCGGAGCTGCACGATGATCATTGAAAACGAGAAAGACGTCACCAATGCGGTATTGAGCGAGATTGCGCGCAGCAAAAATCCTCGTCTGCGGGAGATCCTGTCTGCACTCGTCCGCCACCTGCACGATTTCGCCCGCGAGGTGAAACTGACCGAGGGGGAGTTTCAGGCGGCGATCGGTTACATCGTCGCTTTGGGCAAGCACACCAACGAGATCCACAACGAAGCGGTGCTGATGTCCGGCTCGCTCGGCTTCTCGAGCCTGATCTGTCTCCTCAATAACGGCAATCGCGGCCAGACCGAAACCGACGCCAATCTTCTCGGCCCGTTCTGGCGCATGAATTCTCCGCGCACGCCGAATGGCGGCTCGATCGTCCGCTCGCCGACACCCGGTCCGGCGCTGTTTGTCAACGTCTGGTTCCGCGACATGAATGGCAAGCCGATCGTCGGTGCCGAGGTCGATATCTGGCAATCCTCGCCGGAAGGTTTTTACGAAAATCAAGACCCGGTACAGGCCGACATGAATTTGCGCGGCAAATTCACGACCGATGCGGACGGTCATATCAGCTTCCGCAGCGTCAAGCCGGCGGGATATCCCATTCCGATCGACGGCCCGGTCGGCGAAATGCTGCGCGCGTTGGGTCGCCACAACATGCGCCCCGCTCATTTGCATTTTCTGGTTTATAAGCCGGGCTTCAAAACGTTGATCTCGCAACTCTACGTACCCGACGACAAACACATCGAGACTGACGTGCAGTTCGGCGTAACGCGGCATCTGATCGGCGACTACATTCGCCACGACGAGCCTTGCCCGCGCGCAGCCGACGTCAAACCGCCATGGTATTCCCTCGAGCATAGCTTCGTGATGGAAAGCGGCGAAGCCCGCTTGCCAAAGCCGCCAATCACGGGAAAGGCCGAAGGCGAGCGACCCGAGATTCCGCACCTCGAGGCGGCGGAATGATCCGATATTAACCTGCGTCATTTGCGAGCCAACGGGCCCGGCCCAAAGTGGCCGGCCCGACGACAAGCTCCGCGAAGCCCCAGTTACAGGCGAGACTGGATTGCTTCTTCGCCTAGGCTCCTCGCAATGACGTCAATGAGTAATTCGAGGGAGGGAAGATGCAGCGTCGGACAGTGCTCGAGGGGATGGCGGCCACCGCGGTGGCCGGGTTGTTCGCCCGCCGCGTGGCCGCGGAGACGCCGCTCAAAATCGGCATCAGCATGCCGCTCACCGGCGCCGGTTTTAACGCAGCCGGCCGTCAGCTGCAGGCCGCGTTGAAGCTTTACATGCAGCAGCACGGCGACACCGTCGCCGGGCGCCAAATTCAGATCACGATCCGCGACGATGGCGGCGTTGCCGACAATGCGCGGCGTCTCATTCAGGAAATGGTCGTCGATCAAAAAGTCGACATTCTCGGCATCGGGATTACCCCGACCGCGCTGGCCATCGCACCGCTTGCGACCGAGTCGAAGAAAGCTACTCTGGTGATGAGTTCGGGCGCTTCGATCACGACTGCAAAATCTCCGTACTTCGTGCGCGCCGGGTTCATCCTGCCGCCGCAGTCCTGGATCTTGGCCGAATGGGCGGCCAAGAACGGCAGCAAACGCGTGGTCACGCTGGTCAACGATTGGGCGCCGGGAGTTGAAGCGGAAACCTCGTTCACGACGCGGTTCAAGCAGGTCGGCGGCGAGATCGTGGAATCGATCCGCATCCCGCTCGCCAATCCGGACTTCGCACCGTTCCTGCAACGCATCGGCGACATCAAGCCCGACACCGCCTTTATTTATTTCCCAGGCACGCAGGCGCCGATCTTCGCCAAGCAATTTGCGGAGCGCGGGTTAGGCCGATCGGGCATCAAGATCATCGGACCGGGCGATCTCACCGACGATGACGATCTTAACAATATGGGTGATCAGATGCTCGATATGATCACCGCGGGACCATATTCGGCGGCCCACGATTCGGCGCTCAACAAGACCTATGTAGCGGCCATCCAGAAGGCGAATGGCTTCCGCCCAGACTTTGTCTCGCTCGGCGCCTATGACGGCCTACACCTGATCTACGAGGCGCTGAAGAAGACCGGCGGCAATTCCGACGGCGACGCTTTGATCGCGGCGATGAAGGGCATGGCGTTCGAAAGCCCGCGCGGGCCGATCTCGATCGATCCGAACACCCGCGATATCGTCAGCAACATCTACATCCGCAAAGTGGTGAAGAAGGACGGCCAGCTCTGGAGTGAGGAATTCGAGACCTATCCAAGCGTGAAGGATCCGATGAAAGTGGCAGCTGCGAAATAGGGGCCCACCGGAAATTACACAGCGATATTGTCGATCAGCCGCGTCGCGCCGATGCGCGCTGCGGCGAGGAGCCGGATCGGCTCGCTAGCTGCGCCTTTAAGCGGCTCGAGCGTGTCCGCATTGCGTGCCTCGAAATAATCGAGTTCGAAACCGGCGTGTGGGATCGCTTCGCGCGCTTGCTTTAGTGCTTCGGCAATGGGAGCGGCGGCTCCGATCTTGGCCGCGGCTTCCCTAAGCGTGCGGTAGAGTATCGGCGCGGCTTGGCGCTCGGCTGGACTGAGGTAGCGATTGCGCGAAGAGAGAGCGAGGCCGTCGCGCTCGCGGACGATGGGTGCGCCCACGATCCGGGTTTTTAGGCCGAGATCGCGGCAAAGCTGCGTGACGACTTTGAGCTGCTGGTAATCCTTCTCGCCGAACAAGGCGATATCGGGCTCGCACTGGAGCAAGAGCTTCGCCACCACGGTCGCCACGCCGGCAAAAAAATGCGGGCGGCTGACGTCTTCCAATCCGGCGGTCGCCGGTCCCCCCGGCACCACCCGCGTAGCAAAGCCCTCGGGATACATGGTTTGCACCGAAGGCGCCCAGATGAGAGCGACTTGCTGTTCGGCCAAAGCCGCAATATCGGCCGTCAAGGTTCGCGGATAAGCCGTCAGGTCCTCATGGGGAGCGAACTGAGTTGGATTGACGAATATCGAGACAACCACGCAATCGACCCGGCTTTGGGCGCGGCGTACTAAAGAAAAATGCCCCTCGTGAAGCGCACCCATCGTCGGCACCAGCGCTATTGTGCGGCCGCGCGTGCGGAAATCCACGATCGCGCGGCGCAGCGCCGGTAGGCTGCGCACAACGCGCGGATGACGCTTCGCTCGCTTGGAAATCTTCATGGCGACGTTGCAGCGTGAGCACACCCAGGCGCGTTTCGTAGACGCAGTGTTTCGTTTACGATTAACTTATTTCTACAGATGCTGTATCTTGACCTGGCGCGTTGCAAATTCAGAAAGTAGCCGCAACGCAGGGGTTGCGTCCTATGCTGATGCAGGCGGAGCTCGGCCGTCCGTTCTCGGCGCATGTTATTGTCCTCGGGAACGAAAAAGGTGGCTCCGGCAAATCGACCACGGCGATGCATGTCGCCGTCGCACTGCTGCAAGCTGGCCAGCGGGTCGCCACGATCGATCTCGATTCGCGCCAGAGGAGTTTCACCCACTATATCGACAACCGCCGCGGGTGGGCCGCGCGCACCGGGATCCAACTGGATATCCCTGTGCATTATTGCATTGCACGCGGCTCCGGCGTGCGTCTCGATGAAATCGAGGCCCAGGAATTCGCCGCTTTTGCTCAGGCCGTAAGCGCGGTCGAGCAAAGCCATGACTTCGTGGTTATCGATACGCCGGGCACCGATTCCTACATGATGCGGCTGGCCCATTCGATGGCGGACACCCTGATTACGCCATTGAACGACAGTTTCGTCGACTTTGATGTGCTCGGCACGATCGATCCTATCTCGTTCGAGGTGGCGGGGGCGAGCCACTATGCCGACATGGTGCGCGAAGCCCGCCGCCAGCGCCGCCTGGTTGACGGCGGCCTCACCGATTGGGTGGTGGTCCGTAATCGGCTTTCGACTTTGAGCTCGCGCAACCGCCGCTTGGTCGGTGAGGGGGTCGACAGCCTCGCCAAGCAGCTCGGTTTCCGCACCGTCGATGGTTTCGCCGAGCGGGTGGTCTATCGCGAATTCTTCCCGCGGGGGCTTACCGCACTCGACGACCTCAATGAGGATACGCTCGGCTTGCGGCCAACCAGTTCACACGTCACCGCCCGCGATGAGGTGCAGGTCCTGATCGATTCGCTCCGCCTGCCGATCGACGAACGCGGTAAACGCCGCGCCGCCGCGCGTGCGGAATGGATCGCGGCTGCGGCAAAGCCGCTCGATACCCACGATCTCCTAGCCGACTGAGCCGGCTCCTTTCCGATTGAGACCAGGCGGCGCCCGCCGCTGAAATCGCCATTTCCGGCAAAATCGCTATAAAGCTCGGATGCTTGGCCTCTTTGGCGTCGTCATCCTTTTGGTTTTGCTGTGGACGGCGAAGCGGTCGCGCCTGGGCATCCTCAATATCGCCCAGCAGCGGCTGAGCGGCGCGCTCGCGATTTTGATCGCCGGGCTTTTACTGGTCCGCGGCGATTGGGGGTTGGGCCTGGGGCTCGGGCTTTTCGGAATTTATCTGTTGGGCGAAGCGCTTCCTTGGCCGCTCAGCTCATTGGCCGCTTATTTTGACGGCAGGGGTGCCGGCCGGCGTGAGCACGCGCAAAGTAATGCGGATACGGGGTTCGGTGCGCAGCCGGCGGCTGGCAGCAAAATGACTGAACAGGAGGCCTATCAGGTCCTTGGCATTCAGCCCAGTGCGAGCATCACCGAGATCAGACGCGCCCACCGCTCGCTGATGAAGAAATTGCATCCCGACCAGGGGGGACGACGTATCTGGCGGCCCGCATCAATGAGGCCAAGGACGTACTGCTTCGAAGCCATCGTTGAGGTACTCGTTGCGGACCTCGCGTGTCTTCTGTCCTCCGTCGCGCTTTCCCTTTGATCGGTGATGATCTTCGCGATCGCTCGGCCCGTTTGAACGGGCTCTTTTTAGTCTTTCAGCGTCATTAGTCTTTAAGCGTCATGCATTCGAAGTCGCTGCGCTTGAGCGCCCGGCAGGCGGCTTCCGCGGTCGACTTGTCGAATCCGGCAAAGCGGGCGCGGTAAAGCGCCTTGTCACCCTTCTGCACGCGTTCGGTGAAGGGATCTTTCGCAGCAAGCTCCACGTGTACCTTATTCTGTGCCGCGGTCAGGTGCTGCTTTGCGTCAGCCTCATCGTCGAATGCGCCGATCTGGATCAGCCAGCCGCCATGCGTGTGAGCCGGCGGAGCGGAGTACGCCGATGCAGTTTGCTGCACCTTCGCTGCCGCTATGTGCGTCTCGATCGGCACAGGTTCAATCTGCGCCGGCTGCCTCTGCACCGGCTGAATCCACGCCGGCTGCGTCTGCGCCGACTGAATCTGCACCGCCTGCATCTGCACCGGTTGAATTTGGACTGGCGCCGCCTCGACGGACTTCGCTGGCGGTGGCTCGCTGGCCGCTGCCGTGGGTCCTGTGGGTTCGACTTGGGTCACCTTGAGATCGACATTGGGCGCGGCAGCTGCGATGTCAGCCCGTGTGGTCGGCGAACTGGCGCGAGTCCCCGCCTGCGCGGGAACGGCGGGCGCAACCGCACTCGGTTGCGGAGCCGGAGTCGCTGCCGCGACCGGGACCAAAGCCGGCATCGGCGCCAGCGACGCGGTTTGCACCGGGGCGGTTCGGTAGGAGATCGTCTTCACAAGGAGCGGCCGGATCGGATCGTTGGAGCCGACGGCCACGCGTGGCGCCGTGCTTGGCGCCCTGGTTGGTTCGACGCTCGCCGCAGCGGCGCGGCTCGCGGGTAATCTAGCCGGAGCCTCCTCGCGACGTTCGCCCCCCTCGGCGATCATCGGCGCAGTGCGGCGCACCGCTGCTTCCTTGATATGGGCGCTGATGAGCTCGCGCATGCGCTCGTCGCGTTCGGAGGCTGAGGGCCCTCCCATTACCACGGCGACAAGGTAGCGGCCGTCACGATGTAACGAGGTTAGCAGATTGAATCCGGAAGCGCGCGTGAAACCGGTTTTGATGCCGTCCACTCCATCGACCACGCCGAGCAGATGGTTGTGATTGCGCATCGCTTCGCCGTGATAGACAAAATTTTCTGTGGAGAAATATCGATAGTAGCGCGGAAACCGCTCCTGGATGGCGCGTCCCAGGATGGCCTGATCGCGCGCGGTCGTAACTTGGTCGTCGTCTGGTAAACCGGAGGCATTCACGTAAATTGTGTGTGCCATGCCAAGCGCATGGGCTTTCTGCGTCATCAGCTTGGCAAAGCTGCCCTCATCCCCGCCCAGGTTTTCGGCGACCGCGACCGCGGCGTCGTTCGCCGACTTGGTGACGATGCCTTTGATGGCGTCCTCGACGCTGATCGTCTGGCCGGGTTTGAGCCCAAGCTTGGTCGGCGCTTGCTCTGAGGCATGTTCGGAGATTTTCAGCGCGCTATCGAGCTTGAGCCTGCCGGATTCGAGTCGCTCGAACAAAAGGTAGAGCGTCATAACCTTGGTCAGCGAAGCGGGATGGCGCAGAGCGTCAGGGCTGGCGGCCTGCAATACCACCCCGCTATTGCCGTCAACAACGATGGACGCAAAAGGCGGCGAATAGTCTTCGAGGCGGGCATGACGGTGACCGTGCCCGCCATGGGCGGCGTGATGCACACGGGAATGATGATGCCTTCGCGCGTCGGCGACATCGCCGGTGATCGTCAGCGCCGTAGCGACCGCGGCACTCGCTAAAAGGTAGTAACGAGGCCCGGAACGGGCCTCGAATTCCACCGATCCCATTGGTAACCCCGTCCCTGAACGCGCCTCACCCCCGTAAGGCGGCCCCTCACTCTGTCTGCTGCTCTGGGACGGTGCACGGCGCGCTAAGGCCGGATTTTCCGCCGCTTAGCGCGGGGGACGAACACCACCCCAACTCGGTCGCTACCCCAACAACACGGTCAAGCAGGTTAGGAAGACGCAGTTGCAAAACGGTTAAGTGCAGCCAGCCGGCACCCCTACGGTCGCATTTCTACGACTTTTGTGCAGCGCACCATACATATGATCGCCGCCGCAAAAGTAATCACCGCCGCAAAAGGCCTTTTCATGGCAAACCAGTTAATGCCCAACGCGTTGAATTTGACGCCTGCGCTGGTACGGCTGCGCCAGGGTAGCCCGCGCCCGAACGCCGTCCGGCCGGCAGGCAGGCGACGGATTTGCAGATGTGTCGCGTTACCGAAATCAGCCCGTTCGCGAATCCTCCAGGAAACGCATGATGACCGCTGCCCCTCGCCGCGAGCAACGCATGCTTTTGGTCATCTTGTGCTCCGCGACAGGCGAACTATGTGACCCTGTCGCCTGCACTTCGAAATTGTGCGCGGTGGCTGTTCGCGGGCGGCCGATAGGTGCTTCTGCGTTGGAAGTTGCTCTATCGATTCGGCGGGTGATCCGCGCTAGTTTTATCCGCTGTGTGGGGATTCTCGCAGTTGAGCGGCCGGCAGCGGCGTCGGCCGTGGATGATCCAGCAGTTTGGAAGTCGAACGAACCAATGCCGTTGATTGACGTTACTAGCTATGTGCCAGCCCGGCTGGCGGACGACGATCGCAAGCGTAAAGGCGACGGCTCGCCCGGGACTGCGGTCATTACCAAGACAAGGCCGCAAACCAAGCGGCCAAACCTCTATCGCGTGCTGCTGCTCAACGACGACTACACGCCGATGGAGTTCGTGGTCCACGTCCTCGAGCGTTTCTTCAACAAGGATCACGACACGGCGCATCGGATCATGATGCATGTGCATCAGCATGGCATCGGCGAGTGTGGTGTTTTTACGTATGAGGTTGCCGAAACCAAAGTGACGCAGGTTATGGACTTTGCCCGCAAACACCAGCATCCTTTGCAATGCATCATGGAGAAGAAGTGATTCTGGGAGACAGCGTCCGATACAAACGATGAGAAATGGAAATGCCTACGTTTTCGCGCAGCCTTGAACAGTCGCTCCACCGGGCCTTGGCGCTCGCCAATGAGCGCCACCACGAATACGCGACGCTCGAGCACCTGCTGCTGGCGCTGATCGAAGATCAGGACGCCGCAGCAGTCATGCGCGCGTGTAATGTCGATCTGGAAAAGCTGCGGCGGAGTCTTATCGCTTATCTGGAATCTGAGCTGGACAATCTCGTCACCGACGGCGCGGAGGATTCCAAGCCGACCGCCGGCTTCCAGCGCGTGATCCAGCGCGCGGTAATCCATGTTCAATCGTCCGGCCGCGAAGAGGTGACCGGCGCCAATGTGCTGGTCGCGATTTTCGCCGAACGCGAGAGCCATGCCGCGTATTTCCTGCAAGAGCAGGACATGACGCGCTACGACGCGGTCAATTATATCAGCCACGGCATCGCCAAGCGCCCCGGCATGTCCGAAGCTCGGCCGGTGCGTGGCGCCGACGAGGAAGCCGACAGCAAATCCAGCGACGAGCCGAAGAAGAAAGGCGATGCGCTCGACGCCTACTGCGTCAACCTGAACAAGAAGGCGCGCGAGGGCAAGATCGATCCGCTGATCGGGCGCGAGTCCGAGATCAATCGCACCATTCAGGTGCTGTGCCGGCGGCAGAAGAACAATCCGCTGTTCGTCGGCGAAGCCGGCGTCGGCAAGACCGCTATCGCAGAAGGGCTCGCG
>JBPYFG010000525.1:0-2002 GCA_051986365.1 Xanthobacteraceae bacterium | reverse complement strand
GAAAGCGCAGCGCGCCGCCATTGCCATGAAAGTACAGGATCACCGGCTTGCCGTCGCGCGGCGGCACGTGCCAGGCGGCGATGCGCACACCGTCGGCCGCGGTGAGCGGCACTTCTTCGGCTTCCGGCAGGCCCGCCGCCGCCGGAAGCACGTGGAAGGTGTCGGGGAAATACATCAACGAGCGCTGCGCGAGATAGATCGTCGCCGCCAACGCCGCGTAGAGACACAATGCGATGGCGGCAGTCCAACCGAGTGCCAACATTGTGCGCGAGCCAGATCGTGTGCGCGATTTCTTGTGCCAGAGCCGCCCCAGCAAGCTTTTGCATATCGCCGTCACGCGCCAGCGTAGCGGCAGACCAACCTTTGTCATCGCATCTATCAGCATCGTCGCACGGCAGGAGCCGGACTGACGAATCCGGGCGCCGCCCTAAAGCCACACGCCCACATTCGACAGGTCCATCGCATAGAAAGACCGGCCGGATGGTTCAAGCCGGCCGGCCCAAATTCAAAGCGCTACCACGCCGAGGCGGCAGGCTTGTTACTGGCAGATCTGCACGGTGCGCCAGCGGTAGCCGTAGCCCTCGACCCAAACCTGGCGCTTGCCCCAGTAGCAGCCGGGCGCCAACTCGGCATAGCCCGGGCCTGGAGCCGGATAATAGACGGGCGCGGGTGGCGGCGGCGGATAATAGTAGGCCGGTGGCGGCGGAGGCGGACTATTGGCGATGGCGCTGCCGATAATCGCGCCGGCAGCAACGCCACCGATGATTCCGGCGCCGACAGCGCAGCCGTAGCAGCCCGCGTTTGCTGGCGCCGGCGCGGCGACCGCAGCGAGGCCCAACGCCGCAGCTGCGGCGAGGCCCACAAGCGACTTGTGCATGTGCTTTCCTCATGTGATCGGCCGGGTGCCGATCTGGGATGTTGACAGGCGGAAGTCCCCGAAACCCCCGAATTCCCGATGAACCCGCCGAAACTCAAGAGCCACTCTTTGGCGGAAGTTAGGTGCTGAAATTGCCACCTTTCGCACGTGGGAGGCGTTTCCGCCAGGGAAACGCCTCAACTGTTTTCCTCGGCTTGGCTCACGCGACCGGTCGGTCAGACGCAGGCGTGCACCCAAGCGTAGCCGTTCCATACACGACGCCACACACAGGGCGGCGGATAGGGATATGGCGCGTAATAGCCATAGTAGCCGTATGGATAGTAATACGGCGCCGCCAGTGCGCTGCCGACAGCGGCCCCAAGAGCAAAGCCCCCGAGACCCCAGCCCCAACCCCAGCCCCAACGCGCTTCCGCAGGTGGCGAAGTTGCCAATGCTGCGTGGCGGCAGCTACGAGGGCGGTCAACATTCTTTTCATGACTTCACCTCACGTTTCGCTCGCAATCCCAGATTGCGACTCTTGCCCCTAAAATCCCATTTATTGGTGAATGCACACTGAATAGCCGCGCCAGAATGCAGTCATTTTTGGCTCCGCCTGCGGTTCTATCCGGCCCGGCTGTCAGGCTTATTGCGGGACCATGCGGCTTTTTAGATGGGCGGCGCTCGACCGCTCGCGCCCTTCAGTTCCACATCAAAACTTTGTCATTACCGCTCGCCGCACAGCTAACCGGCACTCGCCGCGTCAGTCGAATTTGTCACCCGACAAGGAGGCGGTCGCCATGGTAGCGATCGGCTAGCCCGACCCAACTTGCCTTTTGCAGAAGCGAAATTGGCACACCGATGCCGAGAGCGCTGCTCACGCAATGATATCGGGCGTGAGCTGGTCCTCGATAAAAGTGATGCGGTCGCGCAGCAGCAATTTTCGCTTTTTCAGGCGTTGGACCTGGATGAGGTCTGATCCAGGCGAATCCTGCAGCGCCGCAATCGCGGCATCGAGGTCGCGATGCTCCTGCTGCAGGCGCGCCAGTTCGGCCCGAAGCTCGCGTTCTTCCTCTTGCGTCATCACTGCCCTGGTCGCGCCGAGCCTAAAAAGCACGGTTTTTCGGCCGACAAGCCGCCGGGTCTTGC
>JBPYFG010000524.1:0-16012 GCA_051986365.1 Xanthobacteraceae bacterium | reverse complement strand
CGCCAAAGCTCGTAGAGCGAGCGCAGGCGGGTCGCGGGGACGAGCGGATTGAGCCTAAGCGAAAATGAACGCTACGCCGCGCTGGCTGAAGGTCGCGCCGCGTTCTTCGTCGCGTCCTTGGCGGCTTCCTTTGCCGCCTTTTCGCGCGCCTCGTTGGCGCGGATTTCGGACAAGCGCAACTGCACCTGGCTGTCGAAGACGTATTGCGCCGGGCGCTGCTCGGAGAGATCAATCTCCGGCGCCATCGGACCCTCGGTGCGCACGCCGCGTAGCGCAATGCCGAATGCCTCAAGCGGATGCTGCATCATCGCTTCGGCGGCGGTCGCCTCATAGCCGCAATGCGCCATGCAATTCGCGCACTTTTCATAGCGGCCAGTGCCATAGGCGTCCCAGTCGGTGGCCTCCATCAATTCCGTGAAGGTCTCGGCGTAGCCTTCGCCGAGCAGATAGCAGGGCTTCTGCCAGCCGAAGATATTGCGCGTCGGCATGCCCCACGGCGTGCAGTGGAATTCCTGATTGCCGGCCAAGAAATCGAGGAACATGCCGGAATGGGTCAGATTCCAGTTCTTGCCTTTGCCGAGCGCGAACACCTTGCGGAACAGATCCTTGGTCTTGCGCCGGTTGAGGAAGTGCTGCTGGTCTGGCGCCCGCTCATAGGCGTAGCCGGGCGAGATTGAGACGCCGACGCCAATTTCGGTGGTGAGATCGAGGAACTTGGCGATGTCTTCGGCTGGATGGCCGTCGAAGATCGTGCAATTGACGTTGACGGTAAAGCCCTTGGCTTTGGCGGCTCGGATCGCGGCGACGGCTTTCTCAAATCCGCCTTCCATGCACACCGACTTGTCGTGATGTTCCTTGACGCCGTCGAGATGCACGGAGAAGAACAGATAGGGCGACGGCTCGAACAGATGCAGCTTCTTTTCCAGCAGCAGCGCGTTAGTGCACAGCGAGACGAATTTCTTGCGCGCGACAATGCCGTTGACGATTTCGCCGATCTCCTTGTGGATCAGCGGCTCGCCGCCGGGAATGGCGACCATCGGCGCGCCGCATTCGTCCACGGCATCGAGGCATTCCTGCACCGAAAGCCGCTTATTGAGAATTGCGTCCGGATAGTCGATCTTGCCGCAGCCGAAGCACGACAGATTGCAGCGGAACAGCGGCTCGAGCATGAGCACGAGCGGATAGCGCTTGCGACCGGCGAGACGCTGGCGGAGCACGTAAGCGCCGACTTTCATTTTTTGTCGTAATGATACGCCCAAGGTTTTGATCCTCGTCGTTTAAATTCGTTGATTGCTAGATGGTTTCCGCGGCGCGGCGCGCGGCAACCGCGGCCCCGTCCGTGAGTTCCGGCGGCAGGCGGAATTCGATTGTTTCGTGCCGCCCGGTGAGCTGGCTGACATCGACCGGATTGAGCCGCCGCAACGCCTCGATGACGTCTTCGACCAGCACTTCGGGCGCCGAGGCGCCGGCGGTGATGCCGACGATTTCGGCGTTCTTGAACCAGTTCGGATCGAGTTCGCTGCCGTCGGCGATCAGATAGCACGGGGTGCCGGCTTCCTCGCCGATCTCGCGTAGCCGGTTGGAGTTGGAGCTGTTCTTGGCGCCGACCACAAGGATGACGTCGACGAGCTTGCTCAGCTCGCGAACTGCGGTCTGGCGGTTCTGCGTCGCGTAGCAGATGTCGCGCGTCTCGGGCCCGACGATATTGGTGAAACGGTTGTGAAGCGCGGCGATGATGCCGCGAGTGTCGTCCACGCTCAGCGTGGTCTGCGTCACGTAAGCGACCGGCGTGTCGGAGGGAATGTCGAGCCTCTCGACGTCGTTCTCGGTCTGGACCAGCGTCACGGGCTCGGCGATCTGGCCCATCGTGCCTTCGACTTCAGGATGTCCGGCATGGCCGATGAGAATGAGGCGGCGGCCCTGCGCCACATAGCGCTTGCCCTGGTTGTGCACCTTGGTGACCAAGGGGCAGGTCGCATTGAGCACCGGCAGATTGCGCGAGGCGGCCTCCTCTTCGACGCTTTTGGCGACGCCGTGCGCACTGAAGATCGTTACCGCATTCGGCGGCACTTCGGAGAGGTCTTCGACAAAGCGCGCGCCTTTGGCCTTCAGTTTCTCGACTACGTGCTTGTTGTGCACGATCTCGTGGCGGACATAGACCGGCGGACCGAATTTCTGCAGCGCGCGCTCGACAATTTCGATGGCGCGCACGACGCCCGCGCAAAAACCACGAGGCTGAGCCAGTATCACTTTCATCAAGACCTCCCGGTCGGGCACCGGTTTGCGTTTGTCGTTCGACTTCTTTGCGTTCAACTTCTTTGCGTTCAACGTTTTTGCGTTCGGCCCTAGGTTCGACCCTGCGGCCAGCCGCCGCAAGCGGCCGGGGGCATGGCACATTTTGGGTTATCTATGTCGCGCGAAGCGCCTGCGGTAGCTCTGCTAACCCATTCTTTTTAAGTCTTTATCTCGTTTCGCCTTGAGCGGATCCGCGGCACCGCCGCTGGCCAATGCTTTGGATCGCTCAAATGGCAAGCCTTAAAACCCAGGTTTAAACCCCACCTTTGAGCGAAAATGTACCTACTTGTCCAGAAGCGGCAGTGGAAAGGGCCGCCCGCGGGCCCCCAACACCCTGCCGATGCACAAAAAGTCCAACGCCCGACATTGCAACCGGTTCGCGCCGTCGGCCATTGGTCTTGCGGGAATTCGTCCCTCAGCCCCTCGCGGAACCCCCTGCTTTACGCATCGTGTTCGAACAACTGGCGCATAGGTCGGATCGCGGCTAGGAATAAAACCACGATTTCACTTTTGCGCGCATTCGGGCATTTAGGGCCGGGCTGAAGGCTAATTCCCATGCCTCCATTTTGCCTTGGTCATAACGCCTGAAACCGTGCCTTCCCGCCAACCCTGAAACACCGATCAGCGCAATCCGCCGACAACCATGAGAATAATTACCAGCTTTGTTGTCCGCGCGATCAGGTTCTGCGCGCACTATTCGGCGCCGGTGATCATTCTCTCGGTTCTGCTCGCTGTATTGTCGTCCTGGTATGCGGTCACGCATTTCAAGATGACCACCGACGTCAACCAGCTCATTTCACCGAACATTTCCTGGCGCCAGCGCGAAGCCGAAATGGAGAAGGCGTTTCCCCATTTCGATTTGATCGTCGCCGTCGTCAATGCGCCGACCGTCGAACTAGTGGAGAGCGCCACCAGAGCGCTAGTGCAGCGCCTGTCGCAGCAAAAGGATCTGTTTCGTTCGATCGACCAACCCAAAGGCGGACAGTTCTTTGCGCAGCAAGGGCTGTTATTCCAATCGACGGCCGATCTCGGCTCGCAAATGAACATGCTGACGCAGGCGCAGCGCCTGGTACAGGTGCTGGCCGGCGATCCGTCGCTACGCGGCGTCATCCAGACCCTTCAATTCGGGCTGCTCGGCGTCCAAGGCGGCCAAATTACGCTCGACAATATGGCCTGGCCGATGACGCTCGGCGCCGACACAATCGAAAAAGTCAATGCGGGAAAGCCGGCGAATTTTTCCTGGTACGAATTGGTGCAAGGTCATGCGCCGTCGTCCGGCGATCTCACTCGCTTCCTCGAAATCCGCGCCACGCTCGATTACTCCGAGCTTGAACCCGGCAAGCGTGCGACCGACGCTATCCGCAAAGCCGCGGCCGACCTCGATCTTCCAGGCAAATATCAAGCCCAGCTCCGGCTCACAGGACCGGTGCCGATGGCGGACGAGGAATTCTCCACAATTAAGGAAAATGCGGCGCTCAATGCCACCGTGACCATCGCCATCGTGCTCCTCATCCTGTGGCTCGCGTTGCGCTGGATGCGGATCATTTTCGCGGTGTTTGTCTGCATTGCTGTCGGCCTTTCGATTACGGCAGCGGTCGGCATGCTGCTCGTCGGCACCCTTAATCTGATATCGGTTTATTTCGCCGTCCTGTTCGTCGGCCTCGGCGTCGATTTCGGCATTCAGTTCAGCGTGCGCTACCGCGCCGAGCGCTACAGCATCGACGATTTGCATGAGGCGCTCCTGCAAACCGGCCGGCGGGCCGGCGCGCCGCTGACGCTGGCGGCGCTGGCGACCGCCGCCGGGTTCCTGTCGTTCCTGCCCACCGTCTACAAAGGCGTGTCCGAACTCGGGCTCATTGCCGGCATCGGCATGCTGATCGCATTTGCCACCAGCATCACCCTGTTGCCGGCGATATTGAGCGTGCTCAAGCCGCCCAGCGAGCCGGAACAGCTCGGCTACGCGGTGCTGGCGCCGGTCGATCGTTTCCTGGAACGCCATCGCATGGCGATCCTGATTGTGACCGCGGTCGTGGTGACCGCCGGATTGCCGCTCCTCTATTGGCTGCGCTTCGATTTCAATCCGATCAATTTGCGCAGCCCCAATACCGAGGCGGTATCGACCTATCTGTCGCTCAAGGACGATCCCGACAGCGGCTTCAATGATATCCAGGTGCTCGAGCCCTCGCTCGAGGCGGCGGATCGGCTGGCGGCGAAACTGCGCGAGTTACCCCAGGTGGCTCGGGCGACGACGCTGTCGAATTTCATCCCTGCCGATCAGCAGCAAAAGCTGCCGTTGATCCAGAACGCGGCGAAGGTGTTGCTGCCTCTGCTCAATCCCACCGCGCCGAGCCCGCCGCCGACCGACGCGCAGAATGTCAGCATGATGGGCTCGACGGTCGATGCGCTCAAACGGCTCGCCGGCAACGGCGATGCCGCCGGCGCGGTCGCCGCCCGCCGCCTCGCCGACGCCATGACGGCGTTGTCGAAGGCTGATCCCGCCGTGCGCCGGCGCGTGCAGGACATCGTCGTACAGCCGCTGCGCATCGCGCTCGACGATTTGCGTAATCTATTGACCGCGCATGAGATCACGCGCGCCAATCTGCCGCCGGACTTGGTGCGGGAGTGGGTGACGCCGGACGGCCGCGCGCGCGTTGACGTGGCGCCGAGCGGCGATTCCAGCAGCAACGAAGTGCTGCAGAATTTCGCCCGCGCGGTGCAGGCGGTCGCGCCGGAGGCGACCGAGGGGCCGATTTCGATCCTCGAAGCGCGGCGCGAAGTAGTGATTGCGTTCCTCGAGGCCGGCGGTTGCGCGCTCTTGTCGATTGGCATCCTGCTGTGGATCACGCTGCGCCGGTTCGGCGACGTGCTGCTCACGCTCGTGCCGCTCCTGCTCGCCGGCGTGGTCACGCTAGAAATCTGCGTGCTGATCGACCTGCCGCTGAACTTCGCCAATATCATCGCCTTACCGCTATTGCTCGGCGTCGGCGTGGCGTTCAAGATCTATTACATCATGGCCTGGCGCGAAGGGCAGACCAATCTGTTGCAATCGGTGCTCACGCGCGCGGTGACGTTTTCTGCCTGCACTACCGCGACTGCGTTCGGCTCGCTGTGGTTTTCGAGCCATCCCGGCACGTCGAGCATGGGTAAGCTGCTCGCGATCTCGCTGTTGACCACGATGGCTGCGGCAGCCTTGTTTCAGCCGGTGCTGATGGGCAAGCCGCGCGAGGTGGAGCCGGGAGATTAATTCATTCCCCTCCTGCCCACGCGCACAGCGGGGGCGGGTAAATTAAAGAACAATTATGTTTTTAGAGGCTCACTGCCCGACCGTGCTGCGCAATCCCAGCGGCGCTTCGGATTTATGCGCTGGCGCTGCGGCGCCCGATTTGCGCGGCGCTTGGGCTTGCGCGGGCGCCGGCGCGGCTTTGTGGATGTATTGCGGATTCACCGACGGATCGAGCGCGCTATAGGCGGAATCCGGCAGGCGCGTCCAATATTGGTTCTGCCCGAGCAATTCGAACCCGATATAGCCGCGCACGACCAAAGTCTGCCCGTCGGCCGTGACCTTCATCGTCGCTTTGTAGATTTTGCCGTCGCGCGGATCGAGGATGGTGCCGCCGCCGTATTTATTCTCGCCTTCTGGCTTCATGCCGCGGATGATTTCCAGTCCAAGCCAGGTGTGATCTTTGCGGTCGTCCTTGCATTTGTCGCAAATCGTATTCGGATTCTCGCCGGGCTTGAGAAACATTTTTGCGATGATGCCGTCGAAGACGCCGTTGTGATCGTCGATCAAAAACCAGCCAGTCGGCTGTTTGCTGTCGGAATCGACGGCTTGCCACAAGCCGACGGGCGACCATTGGCCGGGATTTTGCGCAGATGCATTCGGCGCGGAAACACTTTGCGCCGCAGCGGAGCAAACCAACGGCACTAAAGCTGCAACCGCGAGCACCAATCTCATTCGCATCATCCGAGCTCCGATACTCGTTCGAGCTGCAAAACGCTTTCGGGCGCTGTTGCGCCGTCGGCAGTGGATTTCTCTCACGCGATGCCTATGGCTGAGATATCGCCGCGCGCTGATCGATGCAATGCCCTCGCGGAGCTATGGCTCAGCGGCGTGGATGCCTCAAGCCGTCGCCGACCGCTAGCCACTGCCGACGCCTTGGATGGGGCGTGCAATCAACGCCGCGACGGCGCGGATCGGTGCCGCGTTCGCAAGCTCCGTTGTCCGCCCGTGCTCCTTGTCGGGCCGCCTGAACTCCCGCTACAATTCGCCTGCCGCCGCGTTTTGATCGCGGCGCGGCGCAATCGGCGCGAGCAAATACATCGTGAAAATGAAAATTAAGACGATCGAGGCTATCGCCGTCAGTCTGCCGATGAAGAAGCCGGTGCAAATGGCCGGTGAGACGGTAGCGCAGGCCGAGAACGTGTTCGTTCGCATCGAATCCGATGCCGGCGCGGTCGGCTGGGGCGAGGCGGCGGCGGCGCCGACTATGACCGGAGAAACCATCGCCGGCATGATGGCGGCGATTGAGCTGATGCGGCCCAAGCTCATCGACCACGCGGCTTACGATTTCGCTGGCGCTACCGCGGCCATGGACGCGCAGCTCTACGGCAATAGCGGCGCCAAGGCCGCGATCGACATGGCATTGCACGACCTGGTCGGACGCGCCAGCGGGCGGCCGGTCCATGCTCTGTTCGGCGCCAAGCAGCGCAGCCGCATGCCGGTGCTCGCGGTGATCGGATCGGAAGATGCGGCGGCCGATTTGCGCGAGGCGCAAGCGCGCTGGAACGCGGGCTACCGCGCCTTCAAGATCAAGGTCGGCTTGGGTTCGCCCGAGGCCGACGCGGTACGCACGATGATGTTGTGTCAGGCGCTCAAGGGCCAAGCGCAGGGCGGCGAAACGTGCTTGGTTTCGGCCGACGCCAATCAGGGCTTTCCCGTCGATGGCGCGCTCACCTTTATTCGCGGCATCGGCGATTGCGGGCTCGATTTTTTTGAACAGCCGATCAGCGCCCACGATCTCGACGGCATGAGCCAGATCGCCGCGGCCACCAAGGTGCCGATCGGCGCCGACGAGGGCATTCACTCGCTCGACGACATCGTCCGGCATCATGAGCGTCATGCGGCGCGCGGGGTCAGTCTCAAAGCGATCAAGCTCGGCGGACTATCCGCGCTGTTTGCGGCGAGCCGGCTTTGCGCCAAGCTTGGCATGCAGGTCAATATTTCGTGCAAGACCGGCGAGACGAGCCTCGCTTCGGCCGCGGCCGTGCAGCTCGCCGCGGTGGCGCCGGCGATCGCCTGGGGGCTCACCGTCACCAATAGCGGCCTTGCCGAGGACGTCACTGCGGCGCCGTTGCGCATCGAGGGCGGCCATGTCGAAGTGCCGGAGCAGCCCGGGCTCGGCATCGATGTCGACGAGCATCGGCTACGCCGCCGCCAGCACGAATTCAAGCGCGTGGCGTGAACAAAAAACAAAACAGCGCATGATCCCGAAAAGTGGGAACCGGTTTCCCGCCTGCGCGAAGCAATGGTAAGGCAAATGGTAAGGCACATGTCTAGTTTGATGCTTCGGCGGGCGAAGCCGGGTCGGACAAGATAATGCGCAAACCAAACGGCAAGGTCCGATGAACGACGAGACAGCGCCGCAGCGCCCGTATCGCTTCATCGGTAAGCCGCTGCCTCGCAAAGAGGACCAGCGGCTGGTCACCGGCAAGGGCCGCTTCACCGACGATTTCGATCTCGACAGTCAGGCCCATGCGGCGATTGTGCGCTCGCCGCATCCACATGCGCGCATTGTTGCGATCGATGTCGCGGCGGCCAAAGCCATGCCCGGCGTGCTCGGCGTCTTTACCGGCGCCGATTGCGCCGCCGACAGGCTCGCGCCGATTCCGCACGATCCAGTGCCCAAGACCAAATACGACATGAAGCTTACCGGGCCGGGCGGCGGCGCGGTGTTTGCCGGTCCGCATGTGCTCTTGCCGGCGGATCGCGTGCGCCATGTCGGTGAGGCGGTAGCGATGGTCGTCGCCGCAACCAGGGCGCAGGCGCTGGACGCCGCGGAAGCCGTCGTCGTGCGCTATCAGGAATTGCCGTTCGTGCTGCATTCCGAAGATGCGATGCGTGCCGACGCGCCGGCGCTGTGGGATGAGGCGGCCAACAATATCTGCGTCGATACGTCGTTCGGCGATGCCGCGGCGACTGAGGCGGCCTTTGCCCGCGCCGCGCATGTCGTGCGCCGCAAATTCCACATCGGCCGCGTCACCGGCGTGCCGCTCGAGCCGCGCGCCGCGCTTGGTGCCTATGATTCAGCAAGCGGCCGTTACACACTTTATGCCGGCTCGGGCGGCGCAGTGCGGCAAAAGCGCGAACTCGCAACCGTGCTCGGCATCGCGCCCGACAACTTGCGCGTTTTGTCTTACGACGTCGGTGGCAATTTCGGCACCCGCAACCGCGTCTTTGTCGAATTTGGCCTGGTGCTGTGGGCGGCGAAGAAAGTTGGCTGGCCGGTGAAATTCACGGCAACGCGCGCCGAAGCCTTTTTGAGCGATTATCAGGGCCGCGATCTCGTCAGCGAGGTCGAACTCGCGCTCGACCAGGACGGCCGCATGCTGGCGATGCGCGCCACCAATATCAGCAATGTCGGCGCCCATTGCGTTTCGCTGTCGCCGTTGAGCAAAGGAGCGGGGCTCGTCCCCGGCCCCTATGCCATTCCGGCGGCGCATTTGCGCGCGCTCGCAGTGTTCACCAACACGATGCCGACACAGGCCTATCGCAGTTCCGGGCGGCCGGAAGTGACCTACGCGATCGAGCGCCTCGTCGATGTCGCCGCCGACGAGCTCGGCGATGTACTTGGGCTGGATCGGATCGGGCTCCGGCGCAAGAATCTGATCCGGCCGCAAGCGATGCCGTATCGCAACGCCGTCGGCATGGTCTATGACAGCGGCCGCTATCAAGAGAACATGGCGTGGGCGATGGAGGTCGCCGACTGGAAGGGTTTTGCCGCGCGCCGCCGCGAGGCTCGCCGCCGCGGCAAATTGCTGGGATTGGGTCTCGCCAATTACGTCGAGTCCTCGATCGGCGCGCCGCACGAGCAAGCGCGGATCAAGGTGCAGCCGGACGGCCGCGTCGACGTGATCATCGGCACCCAACCCTCTGGACAGGGTCACGAGACAAGTTTCGCGCAGGTCGTTTCGGATCTGCTCTTTGTGCCGAGCGATGCCGTGCGGATCATTCTCGGCGATACCGACGTGGTGCAGGTCGGCGGCGGCTCGCATTCCGGCCGCTCGATGCGCCACGCTGCCACCGTGTTTTCCAAGGCGGCGGTCGCGCTGATCGGCAAGGGCAAAGAGATCGCCGCGCTGGTGATGGGCACCGCGCCCGAGAATGTGTCGTTTAACGACGGACGCTTCGCCGCGCGCGACACCAACCGGACGTTCGATTTTCTCGAACTGGCGCAGGCAATAGTAACCACCCCGGCGGCGCAGCTTGGGCTTCCGGAAAACTTGAAAGATGGCCTCGCGGTCGTGACCGACAACGAGATGCACGAGCCGGTTTTTCCCAACGGCACCGCGATCTGCGAGGTCGAGATCGATCCGGACACCGGCGAGATGAAAATCACCCGCTATGCCTCGGTCGACGATGTCGGGCGCTGCATCAATCCGTTAATCGTGCACGGCCAGACCCACGGCGCGATCGCGCAAGGCGTCGGCCAGGCGATGTCCGAGCAGATTTATCTCGATCCGGATTCCGGCCAGCCGCTGACCGGCTCGCTGATGGATTACGCCATGCCGCGCGCCGATACGCTGCCGGGCTTCGCCGTCGAGATCGCCGAAGTGCTCTCGCCGACCAATCCGCTCGGCATCAAAGCCGGCGGCGAGGGCGGCACCACCGCCGCGCCGGCCGTTGTCATCAGCGGCATTCTCGACGCGCTGCGCCCGCTCGGGGTGCGCGAGATCGCGATGCCGGCGACGCCTTATGCGATCTGGTCGGCGATCCAGAAGGCGAAAATTTGAATCCGCCCGCCCCTGATTGAATATGATTGCTAATGTAGCTGGCGGTAGGTGCCAGTCTGCAAACGCGGCAAGCCTACTGACGACTGCCTAAGGGGCGAAGTACCATCTGAGTCTGGTCCAGATCATGACGCAGCTCGCCGATCGGGTGATCGTTTGCGGGTCCGGGCCGGTCGGCGCGGTGATGGCGCTCGCACTGGCTAAGAAGGCAATTCCGGTCACCTTGATAGAACAATTGCCGGATGCGGCCGAGGATCAGCGCGCCGCGACGATCCACCCGCCGACTGTCGAAATGCTGGTTGGGCTTGGCCTTCGGACGGAGATGTTTTCGGGGGCGCCATCGGGCGGCATGGCGGCGCCATTGTTTCACTTCCGCGACCGGGCGACTGGCGAGTTGATCGCTGCGTTCGACATCAGCCTGCTCAAGGGTGAAGTACCATTCCCATATGTCGTTCAGTGGGAGCAGTACAAACTCGTGCATGCTGCACTGCCTCACATCAAGGCGAGTAGTATCGGTGAGGTGCGTTTTTCGACCAAGCTCGTTGGTGTTGCGCAGAACGAAGATGGCGTCGAGGCAACGGTCATCAACGTCGACGGTGAGACAGAAAAACTCTGGGGCAAATATCTCGTAGGCGCAGACGGGGGGAGCAGTACGGTGCGGCGCCTCGCGGAGATTGCGTTCGAGGGTTTTACCTGGCCCGAGCGGTTCATCAAGATCGCAACCGGCTTCGACTTCGGCGCTACGGGCAAGGGCTATTGCACACGCAACTACTTTTCCGATCCGGATGAATGGATCAATCTGTTCAAAGTCAAGGGTTATGGGCCGCCGGGCATCTGGCGCGGCGTCTTCCCTGTCCCGAAGACCGAGACCGACGACGAGGCGTTAAGCATGGCGAGCCTTCAGCGTCGCTTGCAGGGCATTCACGACAAGAAAAGCGATTATGATATTCCCTATTATGCGCTGTATGCCGTCCATCAACGTGTAGCGGAGACCTTCAACAGGGGGCGCGTGCTGCTGGCCGGTGATTGCGCCCATGTCAACAATCCTATCGGAGGCATGGGCATGAACAGCGGCATCCATGATGCTATCAATCTTGCCGAAAAAATTGCGGAAGTCTGGTTTGGCCGCGCTAACGCCGGCATCTTCGACCGTTACACGCGACAGCGCCGCAAGGCACAGGTCGATTACGTCCAGGCGCAGACCATCCAGAACAAAAAATCGCTGGAAGAAAAAGATCCGACAATCCGTCGCCGACATTTGGATGAATTACGGCGCACGTCCGAGGACATCACGTTGCACAAAAAATTTCTTTATCGTTCGTCGCTGATCGACAGTTTGAATTCTGCGCATGCGGTGGAGTAAACCTCCAGAGCTCCCGAATGCATGGCAAAATTTGGAAACAAGTCAAATTCTGTCGATCTGACCGATCTCGATCACCCGCTTCCACTTGGCGATCTCGTTTGTAACATAGGCGGCGAAGTCGGCCGAGGAATCACCGTCCGGGATCGTGGCGACGTCCAGCAGTCGTCGTTTGACGTCGGGCATGTGGACGATCGCAGCGATTTCTCTCTGTAATAATTCCACGACGGGTTGAGGCGTCCCGGCGGGGACGAATACGCCGGCCATAGTTTCAGATTCTTGGTTCTTGATGCCGAGTTCATCAAGCGTCGGTACAAGGGGCAAAGTGTCCAGGCGCTGCTTGCCGGTGAGCGCGAGCGCACGCACCTTGCCGTCCTGGATAAACGCCATCGTGGTGCTGACGGCGTTACAGCTGATCGGCGTGAACCCGCCGAGCAGCGATTGAGCCATAGGCCCGCCACCGGCGAACGGCACGGTCACGAAGTTGACGCCAAATGCTTGTTTGAGCATTTCGATCGCCAGCGATGGCGTCGTACCGGCCCCCGGTGAAGCCACGCTGTACTTGCCTGGACTGGCCTTAAGCAAGTCGATCAACTCGTTCATCGTTTTGGCCGGAAACGCGGAGTTGACCTCCCAAGAGTTCGGTGAGGCGCCTACTTTCGTGACCGGGGTGAAATCCCTCTCGACGTCGAAGGGAATCGATTTGTACAAGCTCGGATTCACCACAATGCTCGAAGATGCGAGCAGAATCGTGTACCCATCGCGTGGCGCCCGCGCGGCGGCGGTCATTCCGATATTGCCGCCCGCGCCGCTGATGTTCTCGATGAAGAACTGCTGACCGAGGCGCTCGGAGAGCTTCTGCGTGACGATGCGTCCGGCTATATCGGTCGCGCCGCCGGGCGGGAACGGCACGATAACTTTGACGGAATGATCGGGGTAATTCGCCGCTCGGAGGCTTGGCGCGGAGCTAATGGCGAGAGCGATCAGCAGTAGAGAAACTCGAAGACCATTCCTTATCTCATTCCCGCTCATTCGATTACCTCGTCGACGCGGGGCGAGCATTGTGCCTGCAAAACGTGGGCACTCTACGGGACTATTCTGCGGGAGCTTTTTGCCTCTCAGCCGCAACAACTTCCTTGACGGCGCCGCGCCAGCCGTTGTGCGTCAAGTCGAAGATGACGCCATCCGGAGTCTTGTATTTGACCTCGTAAAAGGTGTTCGGATTGCTATCTGGCCGACCTCCAAAATAGGTAGCGCCTGCATCGGTCACGTTCTTCGTCGCTTCTTCGAGATTGTCGACCCACACGCCGAAATGCACGAGGCCGCAATAACCCTTGTGAAAACCTGGAACTTCGTCGTCGTATTTCAAGAGCGCCACATTGATCGTGCCGTCTGATACATAGCAGCCGAGTCCGGCTTTGCCGACGCGCTTCATGCCGAAGGCGTCCTCGAAAAATTTTGCCGCCTTGTCTGGATCAGAAACGGACAGAGCAATATGACGAAGCCGTGCAGCCATGGGATTGCCTCCTCGACTTTGCCATCAGCATCCGCCGGCCTCGGTGGGGCGTCAAGCGCCCCCATAGGGGAGGCGGGGCACGATTCTTTGTGCTTTATTCAACACGCCCATGCCCGCGCCGCTGCTCGCGCTTGAACAAATCTGCAAACGCTTCGGCGCGATCGTCGTCGTCGAACGCATCGATCTTGTGCTCGGCGAAGGCGAGGCGCTCGGCATTATCGGGCCGAACGGCGCCGGCAAGACCACGCTGTTCGGGATTATCAGCGGCACCATCGCGCCGGATTCCGGGCGCATCGTTTATGCCGGCAGCAACATCACCGGCCTGCCGCCGGCGCAGCGCTGCGTGCTCGGCATCGGCCGTTCGTTTCAAATTCCGCAGCCGTTTTCCGGCATGAGCGTGTTCGAAAATCTCGTCGTCGCGGCGGCATTCGGCGGCGGCCGGCGCGAGCGCGATGCTTACGAAAGCTGCATGGCGATTCTCGACCGCTGCGGTCTTGCCGGCAAAGCCAATCGGCCCGCGGGCACGCTCACCTTGCTCGACCGCAAGCGGCTCGAACTGGCGCGCGCTTTGGCGTCGGACCCCGCCGTGCTGCTGCTCGACGAAGTTGCCGGCGGGCTGACCGAGCATGAATGCCAGGCGCTGGTCGCGCTCATTGGCGAGATCAAACAAAGCGGCGTATCGATCGTCTGGATCGAGCACGTCGTGCATGCCTTGCTCGCCAGCGTCGATCGCCTGCTGGTCCTCTATAACGGCGCGTTCATCGCCGACGGCGAGCCGCAGGCGGTGATCAAGAGCCCGCAGGTCGTCGAAATTTACATGGGAATAGAGGCCGATGCCTGAGGCGCTGCTGGCGGTGCGCGATCTCGAAGCGTTTTATGGCGACGTCCAGGCGCTGTTCGGGGTCTCGATCGAGGTTGCGCACGGCGAAGCGGTGGCGGTGATCGGCGCCAATGGCGCCGGCAAGAGCACGCTGCTCAAATCCATCGCCGGACTTTTGCGTGCGCGGACCGACGCCATCACTTTCGCCGGCGAGCCGATCGGCGGCATGCCGGCTTACGCGGTGGCCGCGCGCGGCATCGCGCTGGTGCCGGAGGGCAGGGGGCTTTTTCCCTCGCTGAGCGTCGAAGAAAATCTCCTGATCGGCGGGCAGCTCGGCCGGCCGGGCGCCTGGACGTTGCGGCGCGTCTACGAATTGTTTCCCGCGCTCGGCCAATGCCGCAAACTACCGAGCACGGCGCTGTCCGGCGGCCAGCAGCAGATGGCCGCGCTCGGCCGCGCGCTGATGGCCAATCCGCAATTGTTGTTGTGCGATGAGATCAGCCTGGGGCTGGCGCCGATCGTCGTGCGCGAGATTTACGCGCGGTTGCCGGCGGTGCGCGCCGAGGGTACCGCTATCGTTTTGGTCGAGCAGGACGTGGTGCAGGCGCTCGCCGCCGCTTCCCGTGTCTATTGTTTGCAGGAGGGGCGGGTGGCGCTTTCCGGCGCGGCGAAGGATTTGACGCGTGAGGCCATCGCCGCCGCCTATTTCGGAGTGTGATGGTGGGAAGGCTGCTGCTTCAAAAACTCCTCCCCCTGAAAGGGGGAGGATGGTCGCCGGAGGCGACCAGGTGGGGGTCAAACTTCAGCGTGGCGATCCGGCAGACGACCCCCACCCTGACCCTCCCCCTTTCAGGGGGAGGAGGGGAAAGGAAAGCAGCGTCCTAAATGGAATGGGTCAACGTCATCCTGCAGGGCGTTCTGGTCGGCGGGCTCTATGCGATGTTCGCCGCCGGACTGTCGCTAATTTTCGGCGTGATGCGGCTCGTCAATATCGCGCATGGCGATCTCATCGTGCTCGCGGCCTATGTCGCGCTGGTGGTGGCGCAGACGCTCGACATCGGACCGCTCACCGCACTCATTATCGTCGTGCCCGTCATGGCCGTGGTCGGCTACGCGCTGCAATGGTTCGTGCTCAACCGAACGCTCGGCGAGGATCTGTTGCCGCCGCTGCTGGTCACTTTCGGACTCTCGGTCATCATCCAGAACGGGCTTTTGACGGTGTCCACCGCCGACAGCGTCAAATTGCAGGCCGGTCCGATCGAAGTCGCAACCATTCGCCTTGCCGAAGGGCTTTATGTCGGCGTGTTGCCGCTGCTGCAATTTGCCGTTGCGGTCGCCGTCATCGCCGGCCTGCAGCTGATTTTCTACCGCACCGCGATTGGCCGCGCCTTTCGCGCCACCGCCGACGATCCCGCGGTGGCGCAGCTGATGGGGCTCGACAATCGTCACGTCTTTGCGCTCGCCATGGCGGCCTCGCTCGCAGTCGTCGCCATTGCTGGCGTGTTCCTTGCGGTGCGCGCCAATTTCGATCCTTCGCAAGGCCCGGCGCGGCTCATCTTCGGCTTTGAGGCGGTGATCATCGGCGGGCTCGGCAGCCTGTGGGGCACGCTCGCCGGCGGGCTGATCCTCGGCGTCGCCCAAGCGATCGGCGCCCATCTCAATCCCGGCTGGCAAATCCTTGCCGGGCATGTCGCCTTTCTGATCGTGCTCGCGGCGCGGCCGCAGGGCCTATTTCCCAAGGTGCGCACATGATGGTGCGCACATGACAGTGCGGGTTGCCTTCGGCGGGCGCGGCCAATGGATCGGCGTGGCGCTCGGTGCGATTGCCTTTGCGGCGCTCGCCGCGGCGCCATGGTGGGGCGGGCGCGACGATCTGCAACTCCTTTCGGAAATCTACGCCTATGTCGCACTGGCGAGCTTGTGGAATCTGCTCGCCGGATATGCCGGGCTCGTTTCGGTCGGGCAGCAGGCCTATGTCGGACTCGGCGCCTATTCTTTGTTCGCGCTCGCGATC
>JBPYFG010000523.1:0-12253 GCA_051986365.1 Xanthobacteraceae bacterium | reverse complement strand
CGTGATCGCTGAAGGGCATGATCCGGTCGCCGATGATTTGGCCGGTTTCATGGCCCTTGCCGGCAATGAGCAAGATGTCGCCGACCCGCAATTCAGCGATGGCGGCGCGGATCGCCTCGCGCCGATCGCCAACCTCAGCGGCGCCCGGCGCTGCAGCCATGATGGCGGCGCGGATCGCCGCGGCATCCTCGCTGCGGGGGTTGTCGTCGGTGACGATCACGCGGTCGGCTTTAGCTGCAGCAACCGCGCCCATCAACGGCCGCTTACCGGGATCGCGATCGCCGCCGGCGCCGAACACGACGAGCAAACGTCCGCCAGCGTACGGACGCAACGCTTCGAGCGCCTTTGCCAGTGCATCCGGCTTGTGCGCGTAATCGACAAAGATTTGCGCGCCGCGGCTTTCGCCGACGCGTTCGAGACGTCCTTTGGCGCCATCGAGGTGTTCGAGCGCGGCGAATACCGCGCCGGCATCGTCACCGGTGGCGATGGCGAGACCGGCCGCGACCAGTGCATTCTCCGCCTGGAACTCGCCGACCAGCGGCAAACGGATCCGATAGAGCTTGCGCTGGTGTTCAAGCTGCAGTTTTTGGCCAAAACCGTCACGCACCGATTCGACAAGCCGGATGCCGCTTCCTTTGCGGCCAACCGTAGTTATTGCAAGATCGCGTGCTTGCGCCGCGCTTTGCACCTCATCGGCATGTTCGTGATCGAGGTTGATGATGGCGGCCGCGCCTCGTGGCAACAGTTCTTCAAACAGCCGCAGCTTGGCGGAAAGGTAGGATGCGAAGTCGTGATGATAGTCGAGATGATCGCGCGAAATATTGGTGAAGCCCGCCGCCGCGATGCGCAAACCATCAAGCCGGTACTGGTCGAGGCCATGCGACGAAGCCTCGATCGCGAGATGGGTAACGCCATCGCCGGCCAGCGCGTCGAGCGAGCGATGCAGCTCAACTGGGTCGGGTGTCGTTAATGCGCCGTAGCTTTCAGCGCGCGGCGATACGATACCCACCGTGCCAATGCTCGCGGCGCGATGACCGTTCGCCGCCCAGATTTGTCGCGTGAACGCCGCTACCGAAGTTTTGCCGCTCGTTCCAGTGACCGCGGCGATCGTAGCCGGTTGGCGCGGGAATAATTTTGAGGCGATCGAAGCGAGGGCGCGCCGCGCATTGGCGACCTGTATGAAGCCAATGCCCGCCGGCAGCGGCGCTGCGCACGCGCGCTCAGCGACGATGGCGACCGCGCCCGCGGCGATTGCCGCATCGATGAAACGCGCGCCGTCGGCTTTACCGCCGGCGATGGCGATGAACACATTGCCACGCTTTACCGTGCGGCTATCCGCGGCCACTCCGCTCACTTTGATGTCGGCATGACGCGCATCGATTTCTGCGTCAGCGGGCGCAATCTCGCGAAGCTTCATGTTTAGGTCAAAACTCATTATTTTTGCGAGCCGCGTTGCAGCCAAAATCGCTCGCCGGGCAGAAGAGGGGCGAACAGCGTATTGGCCATACGGTCGAGCCCTTCGACGAACCCGGCGGCGATTTTCGCTGCAACCAGAAGGGACGCGGGCCTCTTGGCCGCTGGCGTCGTTGCTCATCGCTCATGATCGGATAGATCAAATCGCTCCTCGCGCCTAACCTGCGGCCGAAATGCCCAGCGTCGCGGCCGCGCAAATAATGAGTTTTGACCCTCAGCTTCTGATCAGTTTCCCGGCGGCTTAATTGACGACGCTGCCTTACCTGCTTTCCTTCACGGAGGCCAGTATCAGCTGGTCGGCGCCTGGCAAGCCCGGACGCGGCTCAATCCCAAGCAGCGGCGCGATCCGCGCGACCACCGCACCGCCGGTCGGAACTGCGTTCCAGCCGGACGTGGTGAAACCATGGGTTTCCGGCGTCGCGTGCGGCTCGTCCAGCATGATCAAGAGTAAATAGCGAGGTTGATCGGCCGGCAGCACCGCCATGAAATCGGTCAGTACCTTGGCTTTCGAGTAGCGGCCGTTGACCACTTTATCGGCGGTGCCGGTCTTGCCGCCAATGTAGTAACCGGGCACGTCGGCTTTTGCGGCGGTTCCCTTTTCCACGTTCAGCCGCATCAGATAGCGCATGATGGCGCTGGTTTCCGGTTTGATGACGCGTTTGCCGAGCGCCTGCGCATCCGCCTCCGAGCGTTTGAGAAATGTCGGCGGAATAAGAGTGCCGCCGTTCATCAGCGCGGCAATCCCCATCGCGGCTTGCAGCGGCGCGACCGAGAGGCCGTGGCCAAAGGCGATGGTGGCCGTATTCAGGTTCACCCAGCGCTTCGGCACGATCGGTTCGGCGCTTTCCGGCAGCTCGGTGCGCAAGCGGTCGAGCTGGCCCATTTTTTTCAAGAATGCTTTATGGCCGTCGATGCCGACCGCAAGCGCCATGCGCGCCGCGCCGATATTCGAGGAATAGGTGAAAATCTCCGGCACCGAGAGGATGCGATGCTGCGCTTCGAAATCGTGGATGTCGAAGCGCCCCATGTGCAAGGGCATGCGCGCGTCGAAGGTCGACTTGAGAGTCGCCTTGCCGGAATCGAGTGCCATGGCGACGGTGAACGCCTTGAAGGTCGAACCCATTTCAAACACGCCGGTGGTCAGCCGATTGATGCGTGATGGATCGAGCGCCTGGCGTGGATTGTTCGGGTCGTAATCCGGCTCCGAGACCATCGCCAGCACTTCACCCGTGCGGACGTTGAGCACGAGGCCGGCTGCCGCCAAGGCGCCGAACTTTGCGCGTGCCGCGGCGAGTTCCTCATGCAGAACGTGCTGAACGCGCAAATCGACGGCAAGCTCGATCGGACTTTGCAGGCGATCGGTGGCAAAACCCGCCATGTGCAAGGCGGCCAATCCCTGACCGTCGAGCCATTTCTCGATCCCGGCGATGCCCTGATTGTCGATATTGACGTGGCCGATCAGGTGCGAAATCTCGGCGCCGTCCGGATAATCGCGCTTGTTCTCGTTGAGAAAACCAATGCCAGGCAGGCCTTGTCGGTAAATCTCGCGCTGCTGTTCCGGGGTGATATCGCGCCGTAGCCAGACAAAGCCCCGTTTGGACGAAAGCCGCTCGCGCAGCTCCGTAGTATCGAGATCGGGAAGGTCGGCGGTGAGCAATTCGACCGCTTCGTCAACGTCGATCAGGCGTCGCGGTTCGGCATAAAGTGACGGCACGCGCACGTCGGTCGCCAGCACCGTGCCGTTGCGGTCGAGAATATCGGGCCGCGCGGTCGCGATTGCGTCGCTCGATACGACCCGATGACCGGCATGGTTGTTGGAAGCCAGCGCGAACAATACCAGCCGCGCAGCGATGATCGAATACACCGCAGCGAAGCCAATAATGGCCAAACCGATGCGCGCCCGTGCCTTGGCCTGGCGATCCACGGCGGCGCCATAAAGAATCCTAGCGATCAGCCATTGCCGCCATTGTCGCCACGGCGGACGCCTGCCGCCGACGATCGGCGTAGCGAATAGCGATTCAGCGGCTGCGCTCATTGGGCGATGCTCCGGTTACGATGCCGCCGGGCGGACGATCGGCCGGCGCTCGGTTCGGATTTGTCGTTGGCAGGGTCCCGGTCACTTCGATCCGGCTCGACTGCTCGAGATTCTCGATCATTCCGCCAATCGGGTCGGTGCGCGTCGCGAGGTCTGGGGCCGGACGTTCGGGCAGGCGATCGAGTGCGTCGAATTGCGTTGGCGCGATCGGGCGCAGCGGCAAGTAGCGCTTCGCCAGCGCTTCGACCCGCGCCGGACTATCGAGCTGCTCCCATTCCGCGCGCAGCGTTGCAATCTTGTCACGCTCATGACGCAGTTCGCCGCGCAGCCTGGCAAGGCGCTCGGCCTGCACCGTGGCATCGAATTTGATGCGGTAGACATAGGCAGCGGCGAGAATCAGGATGCCGATCACACAGAGGTTCAGCACGCGCAGGATCACGCCGCACCTCGCATAATGTCAGCGAGCTGCGGCAGCCGCGGCAGGAGATGGTCGAGGTCGTCCGTGCGCGGTGGCGCCTCGGTTCGCTCGGCGGCACGCAGTTTCGCTGAGCGCGCGCGCGCATTAGTGGCTAATTCGGATTCATCCGGAGTTTCTGGACGCCGTGTCAGCACCCGGAATGTTGGCGGCAGCGCCGCGCCTTCCGGCCGATGACGCGAACCGGATGGGCCGCGGCTGCGGCTAGTCAGAAAGTTTTTGACGATCCGGTCCTCAAGCGAGTGAAACGCGACCACAACCAGCCGGCCCGAAGCTTTAAGTACCTGTTCCGCGGCGGCAAGTCCTAGCGCGACTTCGGAGAGTTCATTATTGACGAAGATACGCAGCGCCTGGAAGGTTCGCGTCGCCGGGTGGATCGCGCGATCGCGCGACGGCATCACGGCGCTGACGATCTCGGCAAGCGTGCGGGTCGAGTCGATAGCGCCTTTCTGGCGTGCTCGTACGATTGCCCGCGCGACCGCGCGAGCGTGCTTTTCCTCTCCCAATTCGCTGATGATGGCGGCGAGTTCGCGTTCATTGGCGCGCGCAACGACGGCGGCCGCGCTCGGGCCCCTGCTGGACATGCGCATATCCAAGGGTCCGTCGAGGCGGAATGAAAATCCGCGCGCCGCTTCATCGAGCTGCATCGACGAAACGCCGAGATCAAACACGATTCCATCTACCCGGCTCGCGTCACCTACAATCGACTCCAGATTGGAAAATTGCTCCTCGAAGAGCTCAAGGCGGCCCCCTGCCGCTGCGACCAGCGATGCGCCTTGCGCAACCGCAATCGGATCGCGGTCGATCCCGATCACGCGCGCATTCGCGGTTTGCAAGATAGCGCGCGCGTAACCGCCGCCGCCGAACGTGGCGTCGACATAGAGGCCGCCGGGCCTGACCGCGAGCCAATCCACGGCGCGGCGGGCGAGCACGGGAATGTGACGAGCCGGTCCGCCAGCGACAGCACCGCTGCCGCTGCCCGCTGTCATTCCCGTGCTCCGAGCGGTTTTGCCGCCGCCATCCGGGCGCCCAGCTCCTGCTTGAAAGCGCGGACCTTCTCGGTGGCCTCCGCGAGCTCCGCGCGAAAGCGGCCGGGTTCCCAGATTCGAAATTTGTGACCGAGACCGACGAAGCTCGCGGCGTCGGTGATGCCGGCATGCGCTTTGAGGCTTTCGGTCAGTACGACGCGACCTTCGCCGTCGATCTTCAACGTCTCGCTCGTGCCATAGAGCGACAGAGCAAATTGTTCGCGCTGTTCGGAATAGGGCGGATAGCCGGTAATCAGCGCTTGGATTTCGGCGAGAAGCGCATTGCCGCCGGCATCGAGGGCCGGCCGGTCGAGCGCACGATGACAATAGAGTCCGTCGAAGCCGTCTCGCGCCAACACCGCCCGGAACGTTGCCGGCACCGAGACGCGTCCTTTTGCATCGAGACGGAGCATGTAGTGGGACACGAAGTGGTCCATCTTGCCCCTCGCCGGAAAGCCGACGCGATACACGCGTTGCGCCCGACTTCCGCGATCTGAGCCACCAGCTGGGGGCTAGTCGCTGCTGTGGGATATGATGGGCTATCATGGGCAATAATGGTCGTCAACGGGGCCATTAGGGCGCCCGCGCTTGGCCTCGAAGCCCTCTGATTAACGAGGGGTAAGCTTAAGGAAGCGTTGAAGCGGGCAGGCTCACGTTCGGCTTGTCCGCCTGGTTCGGATTTTTGGCGAGCGAAGCAGCCCTTTCCCGCTGACATTTGCGGGCTTGCCGAGCAATCACGTGGCCTTTGTCCGGTCTTTCTTGTGAGCCACTACGCAAATCGCCTTGCCGATGACCGGTGTTCTCCTAAAGTTGATCCATGTCGCGTCCAGTGTTTGCGCCCGATTCCAGCGTTGTCGCTGAAGTGATAGCCTCGCCCAATCATGGCGAGCGCAGCGACGGCCGGCGGCCAGACATGATCCTGCTGCACTACACCGGGATGGCGGACGCGGACGCCGCGCTCGCGCTGTTGTGCGCTCAAGGCAGCAATGTCTCGGCCCACTACTTCGTGTTCGAGGACGGCCGGATCATCCAAATGGTGCCGGAAGGCCGCCGCGCCTGGCACGCCGGCAAATCGGAATGGGCGGGAGAGACCGACATCAATTCTTGTTCGATCGGGATCGAAATTGCCAATCCTGGCCATGACCATGGCTATCCTGATTTTCCCGCTCGCCAAATCGCCGCTGTGACCACGCTCTGCCGCGGCATCCAGACCCGCAACAGCATTACGCCGGTGCGAATTCTGGCTCATTCCGATGTCGCGCCCGCGCGCAAGCAGGACCCGGGTGAAAAGTTTCCCTGGCGTACACTCCATGACTCGGGCGTCGGCCATTGGGTGAATCCGGCGCCGATCATGAATTTTGGCCAAGTGCTTGCGCCCGGCTCACAGGGAGACGCCGTGGTCGCGTTGCAGAAATCTCTGCACGAGTATGGATATGGCATCGAGGCCCATGGCGACTACGATTCCAACACATTGGAGGTCGTGACCGCGTTCCAACGTCATTTTCGGCCCGAACGCGTCGATGGCCATGCCGATCCATCGACCCGAAGCACGCTGCAGGAGCTTCTCGACAGCCGGAGCCGTACCAGGGCAATGGCCGCTCGGGCCCGGACCGCAGTACCACGCGCGCACCCTAACTTTTAAGCTTGCGGTGCGATCGTCAGCCTTCCGCCCCTTGACGGATTCTCTGAATATCCCCATCCCTGAGGGCGTCAGTCGGTCGGACGGCCGCTCCGGCAGAACCGAAAGGTTGCCGGGGAGGAAAGTCCGGGCTCCGCGGACAAACGGTGCCGGATAACATCCGGCGGGTGCGAACCCAGGGACAGTGCCACAGAAAACATACCGCCAGGCAGCTTCGGCTGACCGCGGCAAGGGTGAAATGGTGCGGTAAGAGCGCACCGCGCTGGCGGTAACGCCGGCGGCAGGGCAAACCCCACCGGGAGCAAGACCGAATAGGGACGGCGCGAGGCGTGCGCGAAAGTGCAGCTTCGGGATCGTGTCCGGATCCTGCCGTCCGGGTAGGTTGCTTGAGGCGCTGGGCGACCGGCGTCCCAGAGGAATGGCCGTCACGCAGGCGAATCCGTTCGCATGCCGTCCAGAACCCGGCTTATAGGCCGGCTGACGTGAAATAAGGGCGCTCGGCGGAACCCCGCCGGGCGCCCGCCAATTTTCTGGACTGCTTTGGCACGGCTTTTGAATGACAGCCTGGCAGAAGCGTTCAGGGGCAATGATGCCGTTTGGGCGGAGATATAGAATGGATATTCTCTGCAGCCCCAGTAGTGGAGTTCAGTTTTCCAAAGATCTGGCCCGAAATTGCTATCCGAGAAAAAGAATTCTATTTCTGGATCATCCGCTATGAGCCGCGCCCCTGAACACATTCCAACCGCTCGGATCGCGCCACTGTCGCGCCTGCCGACTTTTTTCGCGCTCCAGGGCAAGCGCGCCATCGTGGCAGGCGGCAGCGCCGCCGCAAGATGGAAAGCTGAGCTCCTGTCTGCGGCCGGCGCGCAGGTCGAGGCGTTTGCGCCGGAGCCCGGCGAGGACATGCTGGCGCTGGCGAGCGCTCCGCCGAACGGTCCTATCGTTGTCCAGAAGCGGAATTGCTCTGCTGACGATTTTGGCGGCGCCGCCATCGCGGTCGCCGATTGCCCGAACGACCAAGCCGCCGCGCAATTTGCGGCGGCAGCACGGAACGCCGGCGTGCCGGTCAATGTCATCGACCGGCCCGCATTCTGCGACTTCTCGTTCGGCGCGATCGTCAATCGCTCACCGCTCGTGATCGGCATTTCTACCGAAGGCGCTGCTCCGGTGTTCGGTCAAGCAATTCGGGCCAAGATCGAAGCGCTAATCCCGCAAGGATTTGCGCGCTGGGCGGCGGCGGCTTTGGCATGGCGGCCGCGCTTGCGCGCGCGCGCCTTGTCGTTTCGCAATCGCCGCACCTTCTGGGAGAAGTTCACCGCCCGTGCCATGGCGGCCCCGGATCGGACGCCGGACGAGACGGATCTCGATGCATTGCTGGCCGAAGCACCGCGCGTCGGCGGATCGGTCACGCTGGTTGGCGCGGGGCCGGGCGATCCGGAATTGCTCACGCTGCGCGCGGTGCGCGCGCTGCAATCAGCTGACGTGATCCTGTTCGACGATCTTGTCTCAACCGATATTCTCGATTTCGCGCGCCGCGAGGCCAAGAAGATGCTGGTCGGCAAAACCGGGCACGCACCGTCGTGCCGCCAGGATGACATCAACGCGCTGATGATTTCGCTCGCCAAAAGCGGTCGCTGCGTGGTGCGATTAAAAGGCGGCGATCCGATGATATTTGGCCGCGCCGATGAGGAGATCGCGGCCTGCCGCGTGGCGGGAATTCCGATCGAAGTGGTTCCCGGCATCACCACCGCGCAAGGCGCTGCCAGCCGGCTGTTGGTGTCGTTGACGCGCCGTGGCGAGGCGCGCCGCGTGCAATACATCACCGGCCACAGCCGCGGCGGCGCACTGCCGGCCGATTTCGACTGGACAAGCCTCGCCGATCCCGCGGTGACGACGGTTGTCTACATGCCGACCAAAACCTTGCCTGATCTGGTGGACGCCGCGCTCAAGGCAGGTCTCGAGCCAAAGACTCCAGCGATCGCGGCGGCCTCCGCAACGCGCGCCAATCAGCGTGTAATCGCGGCAACAATCGCCGATTTACCGGGACGGCTCGCTGCCGAACGGCTTACGGGGCCGGTTGTGGTGATGATCGGGCGCGTGTTCGATCACCTGCAAAGCGGCACCGGCGAACTGGCCCTGCCGCCCAGCTATGATCCGCTGCCGTTAGCCAGATGATTTCCCAAAGGTTGCGGAAACCCGTCCCGGCCGCCTATCTATGCCCTGCATGGACAGCTTGACTGCCCCGCCCTCCGTCGCGAGCTCCGCGCATCTGCCGCCCCATCAGGCGGGCCTGATCGACGCGCGCGTCACGGCCATTGAAGACGTCGCCCGCGACACCAAGCTCTATACTTTCGCGCGCCTCGATGGCGCCAAGCTGCCGGCTTATGGGCCGGGCGCACACATCGATCTGCATCTGCCCAATGGATTAGTGCGCCAATTCTCATTGGTCGTGCCGGATTCGAACCCGGACAAATATGTCGTCGGCGTCAAGCGCGATGCCGCCAGCCGCGGCGGCTCACGCTACATCATCGACGAAATGCGCGTCGGCGATCAGATCAAGATCAGCCCGCCCCGTAACAATTTCCCGCTGGTGGAAAATGTCGAGCACGTCGTGCTCATCGCCGGCGGCATTGGCGTCACGCCGATCTGGTGCATGGTGCAACAGCTCGCCACGCTGAAGCGATCCTGGAAACTCTACTATTCGTGTCGGTCGCGCGAGGACATGGCGTTCCTGGAGGAACTGAAAAAACTCGAACCGCAAGCGGTGCATCTGCATTTCGACGACGAGGCAGACGGCAAGTTTCTTGACCTCGCAGGCGCGATCGAGGCGGCGCCGCAAAACACGCATTTTTATTGCTGCGGACCAAACCCGATGCTCAAAGCATTCGAGGCGGCGGCGGCAAGCCGTCCGCGCGGCAACATTCATATCGAATATTTCACGCCGAAAGACGACGCTACCAGCGGTCATATCGGCGGCTTCTGGGTCGAGCTTGCGCGCTCCGGCGAGGAATATTTCATCCCGGAAGGCAAGAAAATTCTCGAAGTGCTGTACGAGGCCGGCGTCGACGTCGACTATTCCTGCGAGCTCGGCATCTGTGGCGCCTGCGAAACGCGGGTAATTTCTGGCACTCCGGAGCATCATGATTCGGTGCTGAGCGAGGAAGAGCAGGCGACCAACGAGAGGGTCATGATCTGCTGCTGCGGCTGCAAGACCGAGCGGCTAGTGCTGGACATGTAGACAAGCGGGCGGGCCGCTTAGGCGCTCAACTTCGGCAATTCGAACGCTGGTGACGCCATGAGCGGCGGTCTATAACCGCGCTATGGATGCGCCCGTCAGATCGCCGACCAAGAAAACCCGTCCCGCAAAGGAAAAGCAGGATTTGCGCGCTTGGATCGCGCATTTGCGCGCGGCCGGCGAGGTTGAGGACATCAAAGGCGCCGAGCGTGAGCGTGAGATCGGCGGCATCGTCGACATTTATCAGCGCCGCATCGGCAACAAGGCCGTGCTGTTCGACGACATTCCCGGATTTCCGCGCGGCCATCGGATCCTGGCCAACATTCTGACCTCGGTGCGGCGGATCAACATCACGCTCGGGCTCGACGCCAACGCGAGTCCGAACGAGCTCATCCAGTACTGGCGGTGCACCATGAAGGAGGCGCGCGCGATTGCGCCCGTCACAGTGCAGAGCGGGCCGGTCATGGAAAACGTCCGCACCGGCGCTGACATCGACATCTTCAAAATCCCGGTGCCACGCTGGCACGAGCATGACGGCGGCTATTACATAGGCACCGGCGACATGGTCATCATGCGCGATCCGGACACCGGTTGGATCAATTACGGCGCCTATCGCGTGCAGGCACAAGCGCATAATGCTGCAACCGTCATGTGCTCGAAAGGCAAGCACGGCGATCTCATTCGCCGGCGCTATCATGAGCGCGGCGAGCCTTGCCCGATCGCCGTCGTCTGCGGCATGCATCCGGCTTTATTCATGATCGCCGGCTTGGAAATCCCGTATGGCAAGAACGAATTCGAAGCCGCAGGCGGGTTGATCGGCGAAGCTGTGGAGGTGATCGCCGGGCCGCACACCGGTTTGCCAATCCCCGCGCATGCGGAAATCGCGTTCGAAGGCTTCATCCACCCGAACGATCTGCTCGACGAAGGCCCGCTCGGTGAGTGGACCGGCTATTACGCCGGCGGCCTGAAGAAAGAGCCAGCGATCCGGATCGAAACATTTATGCACCGCGATGATCCGATCCTGCTGGGCGCAATTCCCGGAATCCCCCCTAACGACGACTCTTTCTATCGCGGCACCTATCGTGCCGGCGCAGTATGGAATCAGCTTGAGGCCGCTGGCGTCCCCGAAGTGAAAGGCGTCTGGGCGCATCCGACCGGCGGCAGCCGGCTATGGCTCACCGTCGCAATCAAGCAGCAATACCCCGGTCACGCCAAACAAGCCGGCCTCATCGCCTCGCAATGTCACGCCGGCGCCTACGCCAACCGTTTCGTCGTCGTGGTCGATGACGACATCGATCCTGCCGACACCGATAAAGTGATATGGGCGATGTGCACGCGGTTCGATCCGCGCGAGGGTATGGAGACGCTGCGCGGCTGCTGGTCGACCGCGCTCGATCCGATGGCCTATGCCGTCGACGATCCGCGCAACGCCCGCGTCGTGATCGATGCTTGCAAGCCGTTCAATCGCCGCGACAGCTTCCCGCTTGTGGTGCGCGCCAGCAAAGAGGTCGAGGACCTGGTTCGCAAGAAGTTTTCGGACGTACTGCCGCGCTGAATTTTTTTTGAAAATGACCATGAACCAAAAATTCGACATCACGCTGAATATCAACGGCCGCGATTATCCGATCCGCGTCGAGCCGCGCAAAACGCTGGTTGACGCGATCCGCGATGATTGCGGGCAAACCGGCACCCATATCGGCTGCGAGCACGGCGTCTGCGGCACCTGCACCATCATTGTCGACGATGAAGCCGTGCGCTCGTGCCTGATGTTTGCGGTGCAGGCGCAAGGTAAGAAGATCCGCACCGTTGAGGGGCTTGCGAACGGCGAGGAGCTGCATCCGCTGCAGCGCGCCTTCATCGAGAATCACGGACTGCAATGCGGCTATTGCACGCCCGGCTTTCTGATGCTCGCGACTAACGTTTTGGAAAAGAATCCGAATATCGGCGACGAGGAACTGCTCGACGTGCTCGCCTCCAATCTGTGCCGCTGCACAGGCTACCAAAACATCATCAAGGCGGTGCGCGCCGCGCGCGATGAGATGCGCGGGGTGAGTAGCCCAGCTTGAGCGAAGCGAAAGCTGGCACGTCCCGGATTTCGCTGCGCTCAAACCGGGCTACAATTTCAGCGCCGCCAGCGCCGCTTTCGCGACTTCGACATCCTGCTCGATCTTGGCGCCTCCGGCGGCGACCGCGCCGATCACTTCGCCATCGACCTCGATCGGAAAACCGCCCGGCACGTTCGTGAAGTCGCCCATGCGCACGGACATGGACAGCGCGTTCTCCTCCGGCGCATAGCCGGTCGGCAGCCGCTGCGAAGCGGCGGTGATGGCCTTGCGTTGCGTCGTGACAATGGAAAAGTGCCGGGCGC
>JBPYFG010000522.1:0-5078 GCA_051986365.1 Xanthobacteraceae bacterium | reverse complement strand
TGATCGTAATTACCGCTGCCGCGCCGATGGGTATCGCCATAGCCTTTGATGAGGCCCGCACATTCGGCGATTTCGATCGCGAGTTCGCCGGAGCGCGCGGCCGCTTGCACGATCAGCCGCAGCCACGCCTCGATCGCCTCCTGCTCCTTTTGGAAGCGGAATGTCTTGCGCCGGAACGGACGCAGCTTAGCCAGCGTGGCAAAGCGCAAGTAACCGGAAATCGAGCGACTATTGACGGCCATCGCGAGATGGAGGCGACCAAGCGCGGGATAACGCTCTGCCAGCTTTAAGATCCAAATGGCCAGCCAGGGCGGCAGAATGGAGCACAATTCATCGATGCCCGGTTTCAAGAACTCGGTCACCGCGACGGTCTGCCCGGGCTCGACCGCAAGCTCGCGCGTGATGCGCTCGAGCCGCGCCGGATCGATCTTGGCCGCGGCAACACGGATCACGTCTTCATAGGACATGCGCAACGCGAGCTGCCGCGCCGTTGCGGCCAGCAATCGCCCGCCGGTTGCCGCCCTATCGTCGACCTCGCGGATCGCATTGAGCCGATCGAGATAAAGCCGCGCATAATCGCGGTCCTGATAAGGGGTCAAACGGCGCACACCCTCGACGATGATGTCTTGCGCCGCGGCGGGCATGGCGGCGATTTCGATTTCCAGATTGGAGGTCAGCGCCACCGGCGCCTTTTGGCGCTTGGCCGGTTCGGCGGACGCTCGCGATCCGGCGGTCACGGCGTTCCAACCGGCGCGGAAGCCGCGCAGATTGGCCTCGACCGCTTTGCCGTCGGCGCGGATCGCCGCTTCGAATGCCTCCGCCGGAATGGGCAGGGCATGCGCGCCGGCAATCGCGCCGAGCAAAACAGCATTGATCATGGCATTTGATTGCCGCGCGAGTGCCTCGAAATCGAGAAGCAGCGCCTGGCGCGAATTTTTCTCTACCGCCGCAATCAAGCGCTGCGGATCGTAGCGGCCGTCGCTCAGCGCCATCTTTTCGACCACGAGATAGGAGCGGCTGGTCGACGCGATCGCCAGGGTGCGATCGGGCGCGGTATAGCCGCCGGCGATGGCACGGCCGGCCTCCATCAATTCGCTCGCGACAAGAAGGTCGACATCGCCGACCGCCGGCGCCAACGCCAGAACCGGTCGCCGGGCGGATCCGTTGCCGCGCGCTGACGCCGTCGGCACCGGCACCATTTCGATGTGATACGTGGTCGCGCCGGTGCGCTGCGCGACACCCGGGATCGACGTTGATTGCACCGGGAAGCCCTGGCTTGCCGCCGCCGTCACGATCCAATCGGTGAGCACGCCGCCGCCTTCACCACCCAGCGCGGCGATCAGGATCGTAATCGGATGCACGGCTTGCGCTTGGGCTTGCGGCCCATTGCGTGCTTCCCCCTCCTCCCCATGGGGAGAGGGTTGGGGTGAGGGGGTTCGGGATTCGCCTACAGGATCGAGCCCCCTCAGCCCGCCCTCTCGCCCCTGGGGAGAGGGAGACGATACGCCAGCGAGCCATCCGATAACTTGGGCGCGAATCGCCGCGAGCGCGCGATCCCACCAATTGGGATTGGTGACGATATCGGCGCAATAAAACGACGGGCACAGCACCGCGGCATGGGCCACCTCGCCGCACAAGCCGCAACCGACGCAGCTTTCGATCACCGCAGCAATCGGATCGCGGCGCAGCGGGTCGGGATTGGGCTTCACCGTCAGCGATGGACAACCCGACAGCCGGATGCACGAATGGTCGCCGGTGCACAGCTCGTCGTCGACGCCGTAGCGCGTCTTCACCACACGCTCGCCGCGCTTGAGTTTATCGGCTTGCTCGACACGGATGCGGCGCTGCCGCGCCAGCATGCATTCGCCGTCGGCAATGATCACTTTGAGCCCGCGCTCGGCGCTGCGCATGGCGTCCTTCAGCGTCGCCGCCATTTTGCCGACGCTGTAGCTGCGCACTGTGCGCAGCCAGCGCACGCCCAGCGAACGCAGCGTTTTCTCGATACTGATTCCGGCCGGCGCGCCACTGCGATGCGCACTGCTCGACGGCAAATATTGCTGGCCGGTTGCCGAGGCGTAGCCGTTCTGCATGATCACCAGCACGCCGTCGCCTTTGTTGAACACGTTCGAAGCGACGCCGGTAATCAAGCCATTGTGCCAAAATCCGCCATCGCCCATCACCGCGATGGGACGCTGCTCCATGTTTGGCGCGACCGCAGCGGCGCTCGCCAGTGACATCCCATAGCCAAGAATGGAATTGCCGAGCGAGAACGGCGCGAAAGTCGCAAATGAATGGCAGCCAATATCGGCGCTGATATGGACCGGCCCGAGTTCGCGCTGGGCTAGTTTGATCGCGGCAAAGACCGGGCGCTCCGGACAGCCGGTGCAGAAATTCGGCGGCCGGGCCGGAATATCGTCGAGCGCGGCAAGCGCGCTGGCGCGATGCGCACCAATGTCTTCGACGCGGCGCGAAATGGCTTCGGCATCGATACCGGCCGGCTGCGCCGTTGCAATGAAGGCCGCAATGCCGCGCAGCAGCACCTCCGACGTATAGTCGCCGCTTGCGGGCAGGCAGCCCTTGCCCTCAACGCGCGCGTCCACGCCGCCGCCACGCAAAATCACGTTGATCTGCTGTTCGACGAAATTCGGCGAACCCTCCTCCACGACCAAGACGGCACGTTTGCCGGCGCAGAATGCTCGCACGTCTTCCGGCACGAGCGGATAAGCGACGTTGAGCACGTAGATCGGGATGCGCGAGGCACCGTAGAGATCGGCAAGATCGAGCCGCGCCAAAGCGCGCAGCAAACCATTGGTCAGTCCGCCGAGAACGATAAAGCCGATTTCGCCGATCTCCCCGCCAATCAGCTCGTTGAGCTTTTGCTCGCAAATGAACTTCTGTGCCGCCGGCAGGCGCTGTTCTATTTTCAGCCGTTCCTGCGCGAAGGTCGCCGGCGGATGCGCAAGCCGGCCATATTCGAACCGAACTGGGCGGCTTAGCCGGTGCTGCGTGTTGTAACGCCCGGGTTTGTTGTCTTTAGCAATGAACTCGCCGGTGAGGTGACAAGCGCGCACGCGCAAATCGAGCATGACCGGTGCATGGCTCGCCTCCGACAGTTCAAAGCCCTTTTCCACCATCTGCACGATTGTCGACAAATCGGGCCGCGGATCGAGCAGCCAGATCGAGGACTTCATCGCATAGGCGTAGGAGCGTTCCTGGATCACGCTCGCGCCTTCGCCGTAGTCCTCACCGAGCACGATTAAGGCGCCGCCAATAACGCCCGGCGAAGCGAGGTTCGACAAAGCGTCGGCCGCGACGTTGGTGCCGACGATCGATTTCCAGGTCACGGCGCCGCGCAGCGGATAATTGACCGAAGCGCCGAGCATGGCGGCGGCGGCGGCCTCGTTGGTGCAGGTCTCGACGTGCACGCCAAGCTCGGCGAGCAAGTCCTTGGCCTCGACCATGACATCCAACAGATGCGAGACCGGCGCGCCCTGATAGCCGCCGACATAGCTCACGCCGGATTGCAGTAGCGCCTTGGTGACGGCGAGGATGCCTTCGCCGCGAAAGCTTTCGCCGGCGCCAAGCTGCAGCGCCTCGACTTCTTTGCTGAACGAGCGTTCCATGAGCAACCGCGATGGGCGACCGGGACGTGTCTTTGCGGCAGATATAGCTGCTTTTGGCGAACCGCAGCAAACACAAGCGGGCGTTGGCGACTTGTGTCCGCTATGGCTCCAGCTAAAGCGAAACGATTTTAATTTGAATCACCATTTCGCTTTAGCTTCTTGTTTGAGCATGATCTTTTCGGAAAAGCGGTATCCACTTTTCCGGATCATGCTGTAGGGTGCCGCCTGCGGCGCCGGCCAAGCGCCGGATCGGCCCAGGCGGCAAATGCGAACGGGCACAGGAATGGACGGGCAAAGCCAGATCGTCATTGAAGGCGTCAACCACACCTATCGGCCGCAGCGCGGCCGGCCCGTGCTGGCGCTGTCCGACGTTTCGTTGCAGGTGCGGCCACGCGAATTCGTGGCGCTGCTTGGCCCGTCCGGCTGCGGCAAATCCACCCTGCTCTATCTGGTCGGCGGCTTCCTGCCGATCGAAGCCGGCCGGATCGCGGTGAAAGGCAAAGCGGTTGCCGCGCCGGGACCCGATCGCGGCATCGTGTTTCAGCATTTTGCGCTGTTCCCGTGGAAAACGGTGCGCGCCAATATTCTCTATGGCCTCGAGCGGCAGCGCATGCCGCGCAGTGAGCGCGAGCGGCGGGCGCAAGCCTTTATCGACCTCGTGGGTTTAAGTGGATTTGAGGACAGCTATCCGTCGCAGCTGTCCGGCGGCATGAAACAGCGCACCGCGATTGCGCGCACACTGGCTTTCGATCCCGACATTCTCCTAATGGATGAGCCGTTCGGCGCGCTCGACGCGCAGACCCGCTTGCTGATGCAAACCGAGCTTCGCAACATCTGGCAGCGCACGCCAAAAACGGTGATTTTCGTAACTCATGACGTGCAGGAGGCGGTTTATCTCGCCGAGCGAGTCGCGGTCATGTTGGCGCGGCCAGGCCGCATCAAGGCGATCGTCGAAACCAAGATCGATCACCGCGATCCAGGCGTCACTCGCAGCAAGGAATTTGTAGAAAAAGTCGATCAGATTTGGAACTTGGTGCGCGAGGAAGCGATCAAGGCACAAGACAAAAAGCCGGAGAGCTGAAATCGCGGGGGCGAGCTCGTCAACGAGGCGAAATGCACAACGCGAACGATAGACCATGCCGGCGGTAATGCGCGCAAGCGCCGCTTATCTGCCGCTTTTGCTCCTGGCATTCGCCTGGGAAGCAGTCGCACGCCTCAACCTCGTTGACAGTTCCGCGCTGCCGCCCTTGAGCAAAGTGGCAACTGCCTGGATCGATCTCGTTCGCGGCGGCGAACTCATCGGTAATGGCGAGGCTTCGCTCTATCGCGGATCGGTCGGCTTGTTGCTGGCAATTTTTGGCGGCGGCGCGCTCGGACTGTTGATGGCGCGCTGGCGGCTCCTTGACGTGTTCATCAATCCGCTCGTTGAATTGTTTTACCCGCTGCCGAAATCGG
>JBPYFG010000521.1:0-3921 GCA_051986365.1 Xanthobacteraceae bacterium | reverse complement strand
GGCAGTCCGTGGCGCATGATTTCCCAGCTTTGGCCGCCGTCGTCGGTTCGCGTGACGCACAGCGCACCGTCGCGCGGCATGCGAATCTCGTCTTTGATCGCTGGGACGAACCAGGCGGTTTGCGCTTGGCGCGGATGCGCCGCAACCGCGAAACCGAAATCGTCGGTCGGCGGAGACAGTCGCGTCCAATGCGCGCCGGCATCAGCCGAGCGATAGATGCCGGCATGATGCTGCATCCACATCACATCGGGCGCGGCCGCACAGCGCACCACCCGATGCGGATCCTGGATCGCGCTGTCTTCGGCCTGCTCCGGGGGCACATAGGGCGCGAATAGGCCCTTGCCGAGCACCGACCAAGAATCCCCGGCGTCGCGGCTCTCCCAGACGCCGCCGCAGGAAATCGCAAGGAAGATGCGATCGTCATAGCGCGGATCGGCAGAAACGCTGTGGATGCCGGCAGCGTCATAACCGCCGCCGAACCAGCGTTTGCGCTCCGGCACGTTCCACAGCGACAAGGCGAGCTGCCAGCTTTCGCCGCGGTCATCGGAGCGAAACAATCCGGCCGGAATGGCGCCAATCCACAGCCGGTCCGGATGCGTCCGCCCGCCGGTTTCCATGGTCCAGATCTGAAATAAAGAAGGAGCATCGGCAGCGTCGGCGGGAAATGCCGGCGCCGTGAGCTCGCGCCAGGTCGCGCCGCCGTCGTCCGAGCGATGCAGCTTGGCGCCGAAATGACCATGTTTGAGCGCCGCGTAAATCACGCCGTCCGCTTGCAAGACATTCGTCACCGCGACACCCTCGAAGCCAATAAGTCTCGAGACCCAGCCCGCGCTTTTGCGCTCGAGCGCGAACAGCCCTTTGCGCGTCGCTATCAGCAAGTGGTCGCTCATCGCTCCCCCATTAGTCTTGAAAATCAACCGCCCGACAGCGCCTGCATGACGTAGAGCTTAGTGTCGGGACCGATACGCCGTGCGAGCGCGCCCTCGTGCGCCAAGCGCTCGCCATCGGCGAAGATGCAGACATGTTTGCGCAAACCACCGCGATCATCGAGCACATAGCCGCGCACATGCGGTTGCGCTGCGAGTACCTTGGTCAGCGCCTCGCCGACTGTAGCGCCCGCCGCCGCGAGCGGCCCGTCCGCAACGAGATTGCGCAGATGACTGGTGAAATGGATTTCGGCCATGACGTAGTGTCACCCCGCATCCGGGAAGAATTGCGGCGTTCAGCCGGCCAGCGCCGCCTCGATCGCTGCGATTGCCGCTTGCGCTTTGGAGCCGTCCGGGCCACCCGCTTGCGCCATGTCGGGTCGGCCGCCGCCGCCTTTGCCGCCGAGCGCCTCGGCGCCTTTGCGGGCCAGATCGATGGCGTTGAACCGCGTTACAAGATCGTTGGTGACGCCGACCACAATTCCAGCCTTGCCGTCGGCACTGACGCCGACGATCGCGACCACGCCGGAGCCAAGCTTTTTCTTGCCGTCGTCGGCGAGGCTGCGCAGATCTTTCAGCTCGATGCCCTCAACCGCGCGCGCCATCAATTTGACGTCGCCGACTTTGCGCACCCCATCCGCATTCGCGCCGGCTTCGCTGCCGCCACTACCGCCGCCCATGGCGAGCTTCTTCTTCGCCTCGGAGAGGTCACGCTCGAGCCGCTTGCGCTCGTCGATCAATGTGCCGAGGCGAGCCGGTAGTTCGTCAGTTGTGGTCCGCAGTTCGGCTGCGGCAGTTTTGGCAATTTGCGCCAGCTTGTTGGCATTGTGACGCGCCGCCGTCGCGGTGAACGCCTCGATCCGGCGCACGCCGGCAGAAACGCCGCTTTCGGCAACGACCGAGACAATGCCGATGTCGCCGGTGCGATTGACATGCGTGCCGCCGCACAATTCGACCGACCAGCCCAAAGTGTTGCCGCCGCCTGATGTTGCAGGATTCTCGCCCATCGCGACGACGCGCACCTCGTCGCCATATTTTTCGCCAAACAAAGCACGAGCGCCGGAGGCGATAGCGTCGTCGCGGCTCATCAGCCGCGTGATCACGGGGGCGTTTTGCAAAATGAAATCATTGGCGATGTCCTCGACGCGCTCGATCTCCTCGCTGCTCATCGCCTTTGGATGCGAGAAATCGAAGCGCAGCCGATCCGGCGCGACCAGCGAGCCTTTCTGAGCGACGTGATCGCCGAGCACCTGACGCAAGGCCTCGTGGAGAAGATGCGTCGCCGAATGGTTTCGGCGGATCGCGCCGCGGCGAGCGTGATCAACGTCAAGCGCCAGCGCCGCGCCCGGTTTCACCGCGCCTTCTTCGACGGTGCCGATATGCGCGTAGAGATCGCCGGCATATTTTTGCGTGTCGGTGACCTTGAAACGAATACCGTCGGCACACATCACGCCGGCGTCGCCGACTTGGCCGCCGGATTCGCCATAGAACGGTGTTTGATTGAGAAGGACGATACCGCTGTCGCCCTTTTTCAGTGCATCGACTTCCTTGCCGTCGCGGAGCACGGCGGCGACCACGCCCTCGGCGTCCTCGGTTTCGTAGCCGAGAAATTCCGTGGCGCCGAGCTTTTCCCGTAGCGCGAACCAGACCGCTCCTGCCGCAGCTTCCCCGGAGCCGGCCCATGACGCACGCGCCTTGGCGCGCTGGCGCTCCATCGCGTCGGTGAAGGAGGCGATATCGACGCCTATGCCGCGCGGCTTGAGCGCATCCTGGGTGAGATCGAGCGGGAAACCGTAAGTGTCATAGAGCGTGAACGCGGTCTCGCCGTCGAACATGTCGCCCTTCTTGAGCGATTTGCTCGCGTCTTCGAGCAAAGCGAGGCCGCGCTCCAGCGTGCGGCGGAAGCGAACCTCTTCGAGCTTTAATGTCTCGGCCACGAGCGGCTGGGCGCGACCGAGCTCGGGATAGGATTGGCCCATTTCCCGCACGAGGATCGGCACCAGTTGCCACATCAGCGGCTCCTTGACGCCGAGCAGTTCGGCGTGCCGCATGGCGCGGCGCATGATGCGGCGGAGCACGTAGCCGCGGCCTTCATTCGACGGCAGCACGCCATCGGCGATCAGAAACGCGCTGGCGCGTAAGTGATCGGCGATGACGCGGTGTGACGCCTTGCGCTCGCCATCCGGATCGACGCCGGTGAGTTCGGCGACCGCCTCGATCAATGCGGCAAACAGATCGATCCTGTAATTGTCGTATGTGCCTTGCAGCACCGCAGCCATGCGCTCGATGCCCAATCCGGTATCGATCGACGGCCGCGGCAGGTCGATGCGTTTGCCGTCGGCATGCTGCTCGTATTGCATGAATACGAGATTCCAGATTTCGACGAAGCGATCGCCCTCGGCTTCCGGAGACCCCGGCGGTCCGCCCCAGATATGCTCGCCGTGATCGTAGAAAATTTCCGAACACGGACCGCATGGCCCGGTTTCGCCCATGGCCCAAAAATTATCGTCGCCGGCAATGCGCAGGATCTTGTTCTCGGGCAGGCCTGAGATCTTCCGCCACAGCGCAAACGCGTCGTCGTCGTCGATATAGACCGTGACCAGGAGGCGATCGGCCGGGACCGCAAACTCCTTGGTTATGAGCCGCCAAGCCAGCTCGATCGCGCGCTCCTTGAAATAGTCGCCGAACGAGAAATTGCCGAGCATCTCGAAAAAGGTGTGATGGCGGGCGGTATAGCCGACATTATCGAGATCGTTATGCTTGCCGCCGGCGCGAACGCATTTTTGCGCCGTGACCGCGCGCGAATAGGGCCGCTTTTCGAGGCCGGTGAAGACATTTTTGAACTGCACCATCCCGGCATTGGTGAACATCAAGGTCGGGTCGTTGCGCGGGACGAGCGGCGAGGACGGCACGATTTCGTGCCCCTCGCGCGCGAAATAGCCGAGGAAAGCCGCTCTGATGTCATTGACGCCGGTCATTTCGGGGCAACTGTCTA
>JBPYFG010000520.1:0-4148 GCA_051986365.1 Xanthobacteraceae bacterium | reverse complement strand
CCGGCGCGAGCAATTGCACCGCCACCGGCCCGGCTGTATCAAGCGCTTGTTCGCCGGTCGCGTCGTGTACTGGTTCGCTCGCGGCTTGGCTCGATTGTTCTTGGCTCTCGCCGCGGCTTTCTTCGTTCGCTTGCGCGTCCGGTTGTTCGGCGGGGTTTTCGCCCGCTTTCTGCTCCGCCTTTTGGCTCTGCTTTTGGCTCGCTTCTTGGTTCGGCGCTTCGCCGAACTCCTTGTCACTCTCCTGATTGAGCGCTTGGCTCAAAACCTGCCGCAACTCGTCCCGGCTCAGGGCCTGGTCTTGGCTCGCGGCCAGTTCTTGGGCCACGGCTTCGGCAGTTGCCGCGGCGTGTGAGCCGCGCAGGCGCGAGGTCAATTCTTGCGCCAGTTCGCGAAACGCGCGCCGCTCGACCGGGGTCAGGCTCGGCGCTTGTTTCGGCTCAACTGAGGCGGCAGCGCGAAACGGCACCACATTCGCCGGAGCCGGACCCCCGTCCGCTCGGTCCGGCACCGCGACTGTTGCGCGGTCGAGCGGCACGGGATTGAGCGGCGCTGCCGCAGCTGGAGCTGCCTCGCCATGCGGCGGCCGCCCCTGTCCGTTGTTCTGCGCCACCGCCTTGATCTGCGCCAGTCCCTTGATTTGCGTCAGCCCGTTGATCTGCGCCAAGTCGCGGCAGACGGGCGGCGCGGAGATCGGCCATGAGACGGTAACCCCGCTCCAGGTTTCGCGGCTCGCGACCGCAGCAGCGACCTGATCGGCCGGATCGAGTTTTAACTCGGCAGCGATGTCGCGCCACTGCCGCCCGAGCACGGCGGCCCGCGCTCCGATTAGCTGGAGGAATTCGTCCGACGCGATGGTGAAGCGGCCGTCGGCGTCCATGTCCCAGACAAAGCGCAGCGGATGCCGGCGTTCCGACGATCCCCCAATCTCCGCGGCTGCTCTCGTTGGTGCGGCGGTTACCGCCCCGGTGCTCGATGCCGCCGCAGATGGCATTGGCTGGGCTGATCTGTTTTGACTTGCCGGCGCGGCCTCGAGTCCGATCTTGGTTGCGGGCGCTTGTTTTGCCTGCCGTGCCGGCTGCTGCGCGATGACAAGCACAACGCTGCTGGCGCCTTGACCGAGACAGGCAAGCAGGATGTCGCAGGAGTCGCCGTAGCGTCGCGGCGGTACTGGCAGTGCCGGTTTGCAGCGCCGCCGCGGCGAGCACTTCCAGTCCAAGCGCGGCCAGCGTGCTGGTTCCGTTAAGCCAATGTTGGGCTTGGGCATTGGCGTAAACGAGCCGGCCGTCAGGCATAAAGCCTGCGGCCGGATCGGGATCTTCATCGAGGAGCCCCCGTAGGCGCTCGGCAAGTGTCAGGGTCGGCCCCGCCCGCTCGGCCGCGACGATGAGCACCGCCCCTCGGCCGTCGCCGGCGACGATCCGCGAACAGGTGCAGGTCAGCGCGCGGCCAAGGCCGCTGCCGAACCCGCGCAAACGTTCCAGGCGCTCCTGCCCGCCGGACGGCAGCGTTGCCGCCAGGCGAAGCACCTGCGCGGCGGGAGGTTGGTTGACGGAAAAACGCCTTGTTGGCGCAAGCGCTTGAGCTTGTTGCCCCGAAAATCGCGGCGCCGACCGCATTGGCCCAGAGGATATGCGAGCCGTCGGCGCTCCACAGCCAGGCGGGCCACTCTGCCGTCGCCAGCGATGCAAGACGCGGATGCCATAGTACCGCGCGCTCACTCCCCACGGTGGACATGCGTGACGGAACTCGGTTGCTAAACGAATTCTTAATAATCCGAGGCGTTTGCCGCGTCCATGCCGGCCCGCTGTGGCTTAATGGGAGAAGCCGGGATAACCTTAACTGCCATTGGAAGTGCCACCAGCGTCAGGGGCGCCCGGCCGATTTGGTTCCGACTGCGCCGGTTTTGGGCCGTCATGTGGACCCGATAGAAGGAGCGTGCGATGGCCAAGGACCCATTCGAGCAATTTGCAATTCCAACCGAGATGCGCGCATTTGCCGAACGCAGCGTGACGCAGGCGCGCGAGGCATTTGCGGGCTTCGTGGACGCGGCGACCAAGGCGGTCGGCCAGATGCAGGGCAGCGCCCAGGTGGCGCAAAGCGGCGCCGCCGAGATTGCGCAGAAATCGATCTCCTATGCCGAGCAGAACGTCGCCGCGACCTTCGACTTCGCCCAGAAGCTGATGAAAGCGAAAGACGGCGCGGAGGTCTTGGGTCTGCAGTCGGAATTTTTGAGCCGGCAAATGCAAGCTCTATCAACCCAAGTGCAGGATCTCGGCCAAAGTGCCGCCAAAATTATGGTCGATGCTGCTAAGCCTAAGACTTAGTTCCGACACACGCCGGGCGAGTTCAAAAACCCCAGTAAATCCAGGCCATTACTCCATCTTTGTGCATTGCAATAAATTCTATTGCAATGCACCAAAAGAGGTGTTATTTAATGGTGCGGAAGAACTCGGGCGCAAACCGGTTCAGCGTTCGGCCCGGGACTTAGATTAGAAATGTCAGGCAGCGCGCAACGGGCGGCGCGGCCATAAACAAAAAATTCTCCGTGAGTGAGACAGCCCCGAGTGTGAAGAGCGAAAAATCAAGGATAGTGTCATGGCGGAAGCCGCAACCACAACCTCCCCCAAAGTGAAGTCGAGCAAGCCCTCAGTTGGCGCGTTTGAAATGCCGAAATTCGAAATCCCCAAATTCGAGATTCCCAAAGTCGAGATGCCCGCTGCATTCCGTGAATTTGCCGAGCGTGGCGTGGCCCAGGCCAAGGACACCTACGAGAAGATGAAGGCGGCCGCGGAAGAGGCCACCGACGTTCTTGAGACCACCTATTCGACGGCAACCAAGGGCGCCTCCGACTACGGTCTCAAAGTGATTGAGGCGGCGCGCGTGAATACCAATGCCGCGTTCGATTTTGCCGGCGAGCTGATCACGGCGAAGACCCTGTCGGAAGTGATCGAGCTGTCGAGCGCTCATGCGCGCAAGCAGTTCGAGGCTCTCACCGAGCAGAGCAAGGAACTCACCGCGCTGGCGCAGAAGGTCGCCACCGACACCGTCGAGCCGATAAAGAGCGGCGTGAACAGAGCGTTCAGCAAGGTCGCTTAATTCGGCCTTCGCGAACGGCATCGCCAAGCTGGCGTAAAGTTAAGCGGCGAGGGGAAGCCCGGGCATGGCCCGGGCTTTTGCTTTATGGAGCTAAACTCGACGCTGCATCATTCGCTCGTTCCCGCGGAAGCGGGATACAGCAATCCTTCAGGTTTCGGCAGTTTTCTGGATCCCCGCTTTGCGGGAACGAGCGGGAGAACTCACCCTTCGCTACGCTCGCTAACCTTGCCAAACCTAAGCGTTACTCATAGGTTTCGCGCGCTTGCGCATAATCCCGAAAAGCGGATACCGGTTTTCGGAAAAGATCATGCTCCAGGAATAAGATGGAGCGGGATGACGATTCGAAGAAAAAGTCGTCACGCTCCAGGTCGCTGCCGCGGCAGCGACCGCGATTGACCGCAGTGGAACAAAGCCGACTCTTCCGTGCGCCGAAGAGGCGGCCGCGCGCTTTTCAGGCGCGCTTCGCTCCGCCGGCCCGTGCCAGGAGCGCGGCCCACGGCACCGCGGGAACCACCACCGTTTCGCATTTCGCGGTCGCGCGGATGATGCTCGCCGCCCGTGCGACGTCGGCGGGATTGCCAGCCTCGACCACGTCGACGGCGTCGAAGCTTGCTCCGAGAAGGACGAGATCGCACACCCATTTGGCGGTGAGCGAAGGCACCTCCTCCACGATCGTGTGTCTGACCGCGGTCGAGAGCTCGGGCAAGGTGTTATCGTTGAACCCCGCCGGGAACTTGGTGAAGATTGCGTAGCGTGCGACGCCCGGGGCCGTTTCCGGGGCGCTGGTGCGCGGCGGCAACGTATGCGGCTTGCCGGAGTTCGCCGAAATGTAATCGCCCCACGACAACGCCGAGCAGACCTCGACGTCGCAGCCGCCGGTGTGCTCGATGATGTCGGCCGCCAGCGCAACGTCGGCCGGATCGTTGGCGGTAACCACGTCCATGGCGTCGAACTTGCCGCCCAGGAAGGCGAACTTGTGCGACCATTTGCCCGTCAAGGCTGGCGCCGCTGCGATGATTTTCTCCTTCACCGCCTGCGAGCGTTGCGCGAGC
>JBPYFG010000519.1:0-5923 GCA_051986365.1 Xanthobacteraceae bacterium | reverse complement strand
TGGCGCCGACGTACTGCCGGCAAAATTCGTGTCCCCGCCATAGACCGCAGTGATGGTGTGGCTGCCGGACGACAGCGTCGATGTCGCAACCGTCGCGGAGCCAATCGTTGTGATGCCGTCCGAGAATGTCACGGTTCCGGTCGGTATTCCCGTTCCTGATGCCGAGGAAATTGTGACGGTGAATGTCACGGATTGAGTGAATACGCTTGATTTCGGCGAAGCCGCAATGGCCAGCGAGGTATTGGTCTGTGCGGGCGGATTGACGGTTTGCGTAACCGACCCGGTGCTGCCGTTGAACTGCCCATCGCCGGCATAAGAGGACGTGATGCTGTGGCTTCCCGGTGTAAGCGCGGAGGTGACGACAACTGCCGAGCTATTTTCGCCGAGGCTGCTGAGCGTAGCAGTGCCGATCAGATTGCCGTTATCGAAAACCTTCACTGTGCCGGTCGGAAAAAATGTCGAGACCGTCGGGGTTGCCGGCGAAATGACCACATTGAAACTGACGTTCTGGCCGGTCGTGCTCGGATTGGGCGATGCGATGATCACTGATTTTGTGTCGTTGGTATTGACGGTGACCGTTGCCGAGCCGGTGCTGGCGCCGAAATTGCCGTCGCCCGGATAGCTTGCCGTGATGGTATGGGTGCCGACTTTCAATGGAGCGAAACCGTTGGCGACCGAGACTGTACCGTCGGCAACGAGTGTACCGGTGGCAATCGTGTTGCCGTTTTCAGTAAACGTCACCGTCCCCGTCGGCGTTTGCGCACCCGTTACCGCCGGGGTGACTGTAGCGCTGAATGTTACCGGCCCACCGGCGGCGGCCGGACTTGGTGTTATCACGAGCGTCGTTGTCGTCGCCGTTTGCGCCTGTGCAGCGCCGAACAAACCAAGCAACATCGCGCTGGCGAGCGCCAATGCACTGAAGAGTCGCAGCGTGCTTTCCCGCGCGCGCGAGGTGACAAACAGATGTCCGCGAAGCGCGCGCGCGAAGGCGTCGCGTCTGATTTGCCAGACTCTCGTCACGTAAAGACGCTGCCCCTCGGAGGGAGACCCTTCTCACCCCGCGGCAACTTTATATCGGGGCGATGTCGCGCGCCGCTTCGCGCGTGCGATCACGATGCAAATCAGTTGTGAATTTTCATCGCTGTGTTTTGTAGAGCACAAAATCTTGGCGAATGAATCAACAAACAAACGCACTGAAACGAGTAAAATTCATCTCATGTCATAAAACATGAAATTTGTTATGGCGAGCGAGGCGAAGCAATCCAGATTTCACCTACGCTCCGCGCGCTGGATTGCTTCGCCGCGGAGCTTGTTATCGGGCCGGCCACTTCGGGCCGGACCCGTTGGCTCCTCGCAATGACGGAAACGACGTGCGCCCCTCAATGCACCGCCGATTCCTTGAGCGGATCCTTCACCGCGGGAAAAGTTTCGAACTCGATCGCCCACGGCTCGCCGTTCACTTTCTGAACTTTGCGGATGTAAATGTTCTGCACGATGTCGCGCGTGCGCGGATCGATCGAGATCGTCCCGCGCGGGCTTTCCCATTTCATCTGTTTCATCACGCCGACGACGGTATCGGCATCGGTCCGGCCGCCCGTCTGTTGCAGCGCGCTGTAGATGAGATGCATTCCGTCGTAGCCGCCGACCGAAATGAAATTGGCGCGGTGACCGGTCGCCTTCTTGTAGGCGGAGACATAATCCTTATTGAGCTGCGATGGATGCGCCGCCGAATACATGCCGGCGGTAACGACGCCGAGGAGCGCATCGCCGGTTGTCGGCAGATCGTCGTCGTCGACGATGTCGCCCGGACCGATCAGCTTGATGCCGGATTTGTCGAGACCGCGCTCAGAGAATTGCCGTGCGAATGTGCCGGCCTGTCCCGCCGGCACAAACACAAACAATGTGTCCGGCTGCAAATCATGCGCGCGCTGGAGGAACGGCGAAAAATCCGGATTGGCGAGCGGCACTTTCAGCGTATCGAGCACCTGGCCGCCACCTTTGGTGAAATTTGCTTCGAAGACCTTGCCGGCTTCGGCGCCCGGCGCCCAATCCGACAGCACCAACACCGCTTTTTTGCTGCCGTTCTTGATCGCCCAATCGGCGATGATGCCGGACTGCTGGCCAAGGGTGAAGCTCGTGCGCACGTAATAGGGCGAGCGGTCAGTGACAACCGAGGTGCCCGAGACCATGACCACGGTTGCGACTTTTCCCTCGGTCGCAATCGGCGCCATGGACATCGCGCTCGGAGTCAATCCGGCGCCGAGAAAATTCACCTTGTCATTGACGATCAATTCCTGCGCCAGCCGCTTGGCGTTATCCGGCACGCTCTGATCGTCCTTGATAATGAGCTCGATCTTTTTGCCGGCGACGGTATTGCCGTGCTGCGCCACGTAGAGCTTGGTCGCGTCGGAGATCTCGCGGCCAACGGCCGCCGAGGTGCCGGTCATCGGGATGACAATGCCGACTTTGACGGTTTCTTGCGCAGCGGCGCCGCGCGCGATGATGCCGGTCACTGCTAGCAAGGTCAACACAATCTTGCTGCGCATTTTGCGGCTCATGACGTTTCCTCAATCGTTCGGTTTATGAATGCGGGAGCAATTATTGAACGGTTCGGCTGCGGCAAATGCAAGCGTCACAGCGTCACTGCAGGAGTGTGGGCTAATGGTCATTGCGAGGAGCCCCAAAGCGCGACCAAGCAATCCAGAGCGGCACTTCAGACTGGATTGCTTCGCTTCGCAGGCAATGACAATTACGCCGCGGTCGTCGCCCGTCCGGTCTTGAGCCGTTTGTCGAGATAGCCGCCGACCGAAGTCATCAGCGCTTCGATCCTGCCGTCAAAGAAATGGTTAGCGCCGGGCACGATTTTCTGCTCAATGACAATGCCTTTTTGCGTCTTGAGCTTCTCGACCAGAGTGGTCACGTCTCGATGCGGCACCACCGCATCTTTATCGCCGTGGATGATCAGTCCCGATGAGGGGCAGGGCGCCAGAAACGAAAAATCGTAGAGATTGGCCGGCGGCGCGATCGAGATGAAGCCTTCGATCTCCGGTCTGCGCATTAGCAGCTGCATGCCGATCCAGGCGCCGAACGAAAAGCCGGCGATCCAGCAACTGCGCGCCTCGGTATTGACCGATTGCGCCCAATCGAGCGCCGCGGCGGCATCCGATAATTCGCCAATGCCGTGATCGAAACTGCCTTGGCTGCGCCCGACGCCGCGAAAGTTGAAGCGCAGCGCGGAAAAGTTCCGGTGCACGAAGGCGTAATAGAGCTGATAGACGATCTGGTGATTCATCGTGCCGCCGAATTGCGGATGCGGGTGCAGCACGATGCCTATCGGCGCGTTCTTTTGCTTGGCCGGATGATAACGGCCCTCGATGCGGCCAGCCGGACCTGTGAAAATGACCTCGGGCATTGTTCAATTAACCTCAAATCCAATTGAAGAGGCAGGCCCGAGCAACAAAACGGGCATCCTTGACGCTCCCGGCGACCGCACGTAAGTCTCTAAAACCCCGCGGTATTTTCGGAACTGGTGACTGCTTGGTCCGGCGGCAGCATCGGCCGCGACTTCTAGCACAGGCCGGGGGACGAAAAGCAAGCACAACGAGCGGCCCTACCAGCGGAAAGCAGGGCAGCGTGAAATAAGGCGGACTGAACCATGTACGGGCGCAGCTATTTGGATTGGAACGCGACCGCGCCGATCCGCGAGGAGGCAAAGGCGGCCTTTGCCACCGCGCTCTCGCGCGTCGGTAATCCGTCCTCGGTGCACGCCGAGGGCCGCGCCGCCCGCGGGCTGATCGAGGCGGCGCGGGAACAGGTCGCAGCGCTGGTCGGCGCGCAGCCCGGGAACGTGATCTTCGCCGCGAGCGGAACCGAAGCCAATATGCTGGCGCTGACACCGGCGATCGAGACGGCGGACGAGAAGCGGCCGCGTTCGCGGCTCTTTCTTTCTGCCATCGAACATGTCTCGGTGCGCGCCGGCGGACGGTTTCCGCGCGAGGGTATCGAAGAATTGCCGGTTCGCCCGGACGGCCGGCTCGATCTTGCCGCGCTTGCGGCGACAATCGCCAATACGCCGCGGCCGCTCGTCTCGCTGATGCTCGCCAATAACGAGACCGGCATTATCCAGCCAGTCGCCGAGGCCGCTGCAATCGTGCACGCGGCAGGGGGCCTCATCCACGTCGACGCGGTGCAGGCGGCTGGCCGCATCCCTTGCGACATGGCCGCGCTTGGCGCCGATCTCTTAACCGTCTCGGCGCATAAGATCGGTGGGGCCAAAGGGGCCGGCGCGCTCCTGCGCGCTCGCGAGGATATTCATTTTCCGGAGCCGCTTGTCCGCGGTGGTGGACAAGAACGGGGGCTGCGTGCGGGAACCGAAAACGTTCCCGGCGTCGCCGCCTTCGGCGCCGCGGCCGCCGCAGCACGGGCCGGCCGCGATGGCGAAGCCGCCCATATGAGCAGGCTGCGAAACGAGCTCGAGGCGGGGCTGCTGGCAACGACACCGCACGCAACGGTGTTCGGGCGCGAGACGATCGAGCGGCTGCCGAATACCACCCTGTTCGCCCTGGCCGGCATCAAGGCCGAGACTGCGGTCATTGCTTTCGATCTTGAAGGCGTCGCGGTCTCGTCAGGAGCGGCCTGTTCCTCGGGTAAGGTGCAGCCTTCCCATGTGCTGGCGGCTATGGGCGCGCCCGCGCCGCTGCAGCGAGGAGCGGTTCGTGTGAGCCTGGGCTGGAACTCGACGGAAGCCGACGTCGAAAAGTTCCTGAGCGCTTGGAGAAAGCTCGCGAGTGCATTATCTAAGGGGCGACAAAGTATTGCAGCGTGACGACTGCAGGAAACAGACGAACTGGGCCGTTTAAGCGTTTGAGATTGCGTAAGAATGGCCAGTCATAATTGGCCCTATGGGGGTGACCGAAGGCAAAGGCACACCTGACCATACCGACTAAATCCAACCCGCGGGCCTTGACCCCGTGAGCGGAGGGACGAATGCCGGCAGTGCAAGAGACCGTCGAGCAGGTCCGGCGCATCGACGTCGATCAGTACAAATACGGGTTTGAGACGCTGATTGAATCGGAAAAGGCCCCTAAGGGCCTCTCCGAAGATACGGTGCGTTTCATCTCGGCGAAAAAGAATGAGCCGGAATGGATGCTGGCGTGGCGGCTTGAGGCCTTTAAGCGCTGGCTAACCATGCGCGAGCCGAAATGGGCCAAAGTCGAATACGGCCCGATCGCCTATCAGGATATTTATTATTACGCCGCGCCGAAGAAAAAGGCCGGACCGAAATCGCTCGACGAGATCGATCCGGAAATCCTGCGCACCTACGAGAAGCTCGGCATCCCGCTGCGCGAGCAGGAAATCCTGCTTGGCGTGCAGAACCCGCGCGCTGCCGATGGCGCAGGCGACGGCGAGGGCGCCGAGAATGAAGGCGCCAGCGGCTACGGCCGCGTTGCTGTCGACGCCGTGTTCGATTCGGTCTCGGTGGCGACCACGTTCAAGGCCGAATTGGCCAAAGCCGGCGTGCTGTTCATGCCGATCTCGGAAGCCTTGCAGCAGCATCCCGACCTGGTGAAGAAATATCTCGGCTCGGTGGTGCCGATCAGCGACAACTTCTTCGCCACCCTTAATTCGGCGGTGTTTTCCGACGGCTCGTTTGTTTATGTGCCGCCGGGCGTGCGCTGCCCGATGGAACTGTCGACTTATTTCCGCATCAATGAGCGCAATACCGGCCAGTTCGAGCGCACGCTGATCATCGCCGATCGTGGCTCCTATGTCAGTTATCTGGAGGGCTGCACCGCCCCGGTCCGCGATGAAAATCAGCTGCACGCGGCCGTGGTCGAGCTGATCGCGCTCGACGACGCCGAAATTAAATATTCAACCATTCAGAACTGGTATCCGGGCGACGCCGAGGGCCGCGGCGGCGTCT
>JBPYFG010000518.1:0-2827 GCA_051986365.1 Xanthobacteraceae bacterium | reverse complement strand
CGATCCTTGAGGTCTTTGGTGAGGCGGATACGCCAAGGGGCGCCGGGTGTCGGCTGCTCGCCGGCAATAATGCCGTCATTGAGCAAGCGATGGATGGTCGATGGGGCGACGCCAAGCACGACAGCGGCCTTCTTGATCGTCAGTAGGTTGCCCTGCGGCGCACAGGCGGTCGGCTCGAAGCAGGGAATACCCCAGTGGCGGCGCAGGTTGCCGACGCGGCCGGCGGTGAAGCGATGACCATATGCCGTGGCCCGCTCCTGCCGATTGAGGATGCCGGCGATCACACCATCAGGGTAATGGGCCGCGAGGCGGCGCAGCAGCGCGATCGTGTCCTCGTCGGTGCGGACGGTAGCCGGCCGCGAACGCGGCAGAGTGAGGTCGATCTCGTTGAGCGCACCGCCTTTCCAGCGCAGCGCGAGATGGGCGGCCGCCTTGTCGCGATCGACCTTGATCGTGACGTCTTCAATGAGGGTGCGTAGCAGCTCCTTCCTGTCGCGCGGCGTGGTCGTTGGCGCGTTCCAGACGGCGGCGAGATCGGGTCCGAGTGCGAGCAGACGATCGCGCTCGGCCTGTGAGATCACCCGCGGCCTCTCTTTTTCGCGGCGTTCCAGCTCGATCTTGGCCGTCTCAAGTGCGCGCAGGCGCTCCTCCCAGTCGCGTTCGAGGCCGCGCGCCACTAGCCGGTTGTCAGGATCGACAGCGCGATAGCGACGCTCGGCGCGTTGCGCTTCGTAATTGGCTCGCTCGACCCCGAGCCGCCACTGCTTCAAGGCGGCTTCGCGTTCGACTTCCAGCCGTTCAGCGGCGGCAAGGGTGGCGGCAAGCCCAGCCGGCTCCAGGGCAGCGACGAAGGTCCGAGTGACGGCCTCGTCGATCTGGATACCGCCGATATTGAGGCAATAGACGCCGCGGTTGTCGACGAGAACCTTGCCCGGGCAGTGGTAACCTGGCGAAGCGTTGCGACCACGATAGTGGGTGTGCAGACGGCGACCGCAATGGCCACAGCGGGCCAGCCCTTGCAGAAGTGCGCCGCCCTCCCTCACGGCGCCGCCCGCCTGGTGCGGTCCGGGCTTTGTATTGCGGGAGATGCGTTCCTGGTTTGCCTCATAGGTCTGCCAGTCAATGAAGCCCGGATGATGCTCCGGGATCAGCACCTGCCATTCGGCGCGCGGGAGGTGTCGCACGCGCTTCTTGCGCCCGCCAGTGGCATCGAGCACGATCTCGTGGCGGGCTCTGCCATATACGTAAAGCACCGGCGTAGACGGGGTTGGTGAGCATCTGGTGGATGGCGGTGTAGCTCGCCTCGACCCATCGGATCTCACCGCCTTGATGCATCCGCAGCGGGAATTTGAGCCCCTCCGCGCGGAACCACAGCCACACGCGCCGGGCCGAGCCGGTCTCAGCGAATTGGGCAAAGACCTGGCGGACGGCGGTGCAGACGGCTTCATCAGGGTGAAAACAAACCTCGCCCTCGTCCTCGCCCCAGACAAAGCCAACGGGCAGGCCACGCCGGAGTTCGCCGCGCGCCGCCTTGTTGCGAATGCCGCCATTGAGGCGCGCGCGCAATATGTGCAACTCTGCTTCGCTCATGGTGCCCTTCAACCCCAGCAACAACCTGTCATTGAACACCGCCGGGTGATAGAGGCCGTCGCCATCGCCGATCAGCGTGTCGGTGAGGCCGGCGAGATCGATGAGGCGATACCATTCGGCATTGTTGCGGGCCAAGCGCGACACTTCCAGACCCAGCACGAGGCCGACACGGGCGAGCGCCACCTCGGCAGTGAGCCGGGCAAAGCCGGAGCGGGTCGCGGTTCCGCCGCCAGACAGGCCCAGGTCTTCATCAATGACGACGATCCGTTCGGCGGGCCAGCCGAGCTCACGAGCCTTGCTGGCGAGCGCGTATTGCCGTTCAGTCGATTCGCGATTGTGCTCGACTTGAGCGGCGCTGGACTGACGCAGATAGACGACAGCATAGCGCGCGAGATGGCTTGCCGTGATTTTGCCGCGCTCATTCATGGCTCGCCTCGTTAGCTGCCGCCACCAGCGTGCGGGCAATCAGGCGCGCCAGGATCTCGAGCGCAGCGCAGCGCGCGGGCTCGTCGAGCTGTTCCCAGAGGCTCGGTGGGAGGCTCTCCCAAAGAGGATCCCCCGGTGGATCGGGCGGGTCGAAAAAAGCCAGATTCAGTTGCACGACGGCTCCCCTTCTGTGGCGGTGCCGACCCCGATCGATCGGCCGCGGAGAGCGTCGACGAGATGGCGCAACTGAAGCAAATCGCCAAGGCTGCCCAGAGCACGCAAGCCGACGTTGGTTTCCCCGCACGCGCGCACGCCGCCACAATGACCTTCGTCCCAGTCAGTCCACTGGGCCGGGATCAGCGCGCGACTGCCGTCGGGGAGGCAAGCCAGCACGAACAGAACACCGCGGCGGCGGATACTGCCGATGACGGCGAGCGTGCAGCCCTCAAAAGGATGGTGCTCGCGCGTGATAATTACCGAATCGGGAAAATCCCGGTGATGGGTAGTCTGTCGCCCCTTCTTTCGACAGTATCGATTGGGAGCTGTTGCTCAACGCGGTCCGTCATCATACGAACTGCGCGTGGGTGTTGCTCTACATCGCGCGCTGGCTGAAGGCGCCGGTGCAGATGGAGGACGGCAGCGTCGTGCCGCGCACGGCGGGAACCCCGCAGGGTGGGGTCCTCATTCCCCGAACGCAAAAGGTAACTTCCACTTTGAGCGAACGATCGGCGATTTGCGTTCAGCATTCGTACTTGATTTGCGTCGCAAAGGGTAATACGAATATGTCATATGGCGCGATCGACGCAGGCGC
>JBPYFG010000517.1:0-4130 GCA_051986365.1 Xanthobacteraceae bacterium | reverse complement strand
CCTGCAGATCGAAGACTGGTCCGTCGATGCAGACCCGCCGCAGCTCCTGTTTGCCGTTCACTTCGAATGTGCGCACGCAGACGTAACAGGGACCAAGCCCGCAAGCCATCACCTGCTCCATCGCCACTTGGCCTGGAACATTGTGCGCCCTGCCGAGCCGCTTCATCAACTGGAATAGCCGGTTCGAGCCGCAGGTGAAGAAGGCGTCGGCGCGCTTCTGCGTGATCAGGTCTTGCAGAATGCGCTCGACGTTCTCGATTGCGCTTGTTCCATCGGTATCGAGCACGCTCACCACCTCACCGGCCTCGCGGAACAAAGCGTCCGCCATGACGAAATCGGGATTGCGCGCTGACAGGATCGCGGTGACGCCGACCTGCCGTTCGCGCGCCAATTGCGAAATCGGCCCGAGCGTGGCGATGCCGACGCCGCGGCCGAGCACGACGATGTGTCGCCTGGCCGGATCAAGCTTGAAGCCGACACCGAGCGGGCCGACCATATTGAGGTCGTCGCCCTTGCGCAGCGTCGCCAGGCCGCGGGTGCCACGGCCGACGCATTTGTACAGGAATTCGATCCGGCCGCGCGGGCGGTCGATGCAATAGACGCTCTGCGGACGGCGGAAGAATAGTTCGCCGACATCGGGCGACGGGCACAACAGATTGAAGAACTGGCCGGGCGTGACCGACAGCGCCTTCGGCGAAGCCTCGACGACGAGGTGCTTATATTCGGCGTTCATCCAGTCATGCGACACGACCGGACAGAGCGATTCCTCGGCCGGGATGAGCGCGGCCGTGTTTTCGCCGACGACGGCGCTCTTGCCAACGACGTTGGGCGCGGAGGCAAACGGTTCGCCATTCATCGGAATTCCTCGGATCGGCGTTTCGTCCGTTACCGGCATTCGCCAGCGCGGCCGCACGACAGAGATGCACCTGCCTTGTACCAAAATCAAGATTTATTCCAATTTTTGAACAGTTCAAATGCGATAGTCCTTCCAGCAACTTACCTACCCTTTAACGGCAGAAGGCCGAGCAGAAATTACGCCGCTACGACCGCGGCGGCGGCCTCGGCGTCCGGCTGTCGATAGGCCTTGAGCCGCGGCAGCACTTCGGCGGCAAACAGCGTCAGATTGTCGATCGTCTGCGCATGCGAGAGTTCGCCGCCATGGCCCATCATCAAGAGATTGCCCATGCCGCCGCAATGTTCGCAGAAGTCGACGATCTGGGCGTAAGCCTCGTCCGGCGTGCCGCAGAACAGGATACCGGCAGCGATCAGGTCCTCTACCGTGGCGGCATGCATGTTGATGCTGCGGCCGTCCTTGGTGAAACTGCGCGGCGGCACCTCGCCGCGCATGAGCCGCGCATTGTCTTCGGCCGGGAGATAACCGGGCGGATTGCGGAACGGCAGATGCACGATCGCACTGGTGCGCAGATAGCCGGCGATCAAGAGTCCGCGCCGGCGCGCTTCTTCTTTATCCTTGGCGACGGCGACGAGGCCAAGATAAGCAAACCGGTCGGCGGTCGGCGCCCGCCCGAACTTCGCCAGATAGCTCTTGCGGTAGGCGTCGTAGATTTTGCGCGTGCCGTAGCCGGTGCCGAGCGTCGCCATCACATAGCCGCGCTCGCCGAGGACGCGCGCTTGCGTGGTGCTGCCGGTGGTCGACCAGACCGGTGGATGCGGCTCCTGCCATGGCCGCGGCCAGATGTTCACTTGCCGATAATGGAAATATTCGCCTTCCCAATTGAACGTGGCGTCATGGGTGGTCATCGCCTTGAGAATGAAATCGTGCGCCTCCCAAAATCTTTCCATCAGCTCGACGGGATTGCGATTGGAGGCGGCGATTTCATAAGGGATGCCCTTGATGAAGCCCATGTCGAGCCGGCCTCGGGAAATGACGTCGATGGTCGCCAGCTCTTCGGCGACGCGCAGCGGGTCGGGCCGATGTCCAATCGGATAGCCGAGCACGAGCAGCCGCGCTTTGTTGGTGGCGCGCGCCAGCACCGACAATCCGACCACCACCGCCGATGACATGCAGGTCGCGCTCTGGTGATGCTCGTTGAGCATGATATCGATGCCGATAGCATCGCAGGCCTGATATTCGTCGTAATAGCGATGAAACAGGTCGGCAGCGACGCGCGGATCGCACTTGCGATTGGGCAGAATGACGCGCAGCGACCCGGAATGGTCGTTCCAGGTCGGGTAATAAGGCTGTTCGCTGAACTGATAGACTCGCATGGCGCTTCCTAGTCCTTTCGTCATTCCGGGGCCGAGTGAAACGAGAAACCCGCAATCCATAATCCCTGCGCTGTGGATTCCGGGCTCGCCACGTCGTGGCGCCTCGAAATGACGATCGTAATCATTTTCCTTCCGTGAACTCCAATACCTTCTGGGCGAAAACTCTTGGCTGCTCCTGATGCGGAAAATGGCCGGCGCGTTCGACGGTCACGAAGCGCGCCCCGGAAATCATCGCACAATAGGCGCGGCCGTAAGCTTCGCTGACCATGCGATCATGCGCGCCCCACAGGAACAGCGTCGGAATGCGAATGCGGTGCAGCCGGCTTTTCAGCCGCGGATTGTGGAAATACGGGCTCCAGGCAAATCGCGCGGTGGCTTCGCGGGCGCGCGCCGCGGCGACGGCCTCGGCCGCCGGCAGCGATTTATAATCGCGCCGCCCGGCATTCGGATCGCAATAGGCGATCTCGAAGTATTCCGCTTCGGTGAGCGCGAAGATGTCGGCGATGTCGCGGGTCTCGCGATCGCCGACCTTGATGCCGACCGCATTGGCCATGACCAGGCGCGACAAGCGCGCCGTCGATTTCACCGCGATCTCAGCGGCGATCCAGGCGCCGAACGCCACGCCGACCAGCGTGACGTCGCGAAGATCAAATTGATCGAGAAGATCGAGATAGAAATAGGACAGATCGTCGACCGTGTGCATACCCTTGGGCACATCCGAGCGGCCAAAACCCGGATGGGTCGGCGCGACGACACGCGCCGATTTCGCGAGCTCCTCGATCGCGGCGTGCGCCGGTTCGATGCCGTTTTCGGCATGCAGAAACAAGAGCGGCTTACCCTTGCCGCGCTCGATCAGATCGATGCGCATGCCTTCGACGACGAGCGAGTCGGACGCGGTCTCGGTCTTCTGCAGCATTTCCTCTCCAACCCTTTTGATCTTGTTCTACCACGCCAAAAGCGTTTTACCATTGCACGCGGTTCAAGCCAGGAGACTGAGAAATGACGGACGGCGTTACGGCCCATAAGGGCATCGGCTATGCCAATCACGATGGCGTCGAGCTGCAGGGCGACTTCTACCTGCCGAAAGACGCCAAAGCGGCGCCGGCGCTGGTCGCGGTCCATGGCGGCGGCTGGATCGCCGGCGTGCGCGGCGCCTTCCAATTTTGGGGCCCCTATCTCGCCGCGCGTGGCATTGCGGTCTTTGCCACCTCCTATCGGCTCGCCACCAAAACCAAGACTTTTCCCGAAGCGGTGCAGGACGTGCTCGCCGCCGTGCAATTCGTCCGCGGCAAGGCGGGCGCCTTTGGCCTCGATCCGGCGCGGATCGGACTCCTTGGCGCCTCGGCCGGCGCGCATCTTGCGGCACTGGCGGCGCTGAGCGGCAAGAAATTTCTCGGCGCCTATCCGCATGACCCATTCGCCGCGACCGACACCTCCGTCAAAGCGCTGGTTGGCGTCTATGGCGTCTACGACATGTACGCGATGTGGTGCTCGCTGCAGGTGCAAGACGGCCGCAACAGCGACAACAAAGTCGAGAAATTCATCGGCGCGCCGCCAATGGCGAACCGTCAAACTTATTTCGACGCTTCGCCGGTCAGCTACGCCACCTACGCCAATAATGCGATCGGCGTGCTCCTCGCCACCGGCACTAATGACGATCTCGTCGAGCCGAAGACGCAAACCGAACCGTTCCAGCTCGCGCTCAAGCAGGCCGGCTTTTTTGTGCGGCCCTGCATCGTGCCCGGCGCGCCGCATTACTGGATGAACGATCCGATCGAAGAGCCCGGCAGCCTGTCCGGCTTTCTAGCGCCGCGGCTCGTGCGATTTTTGGCGGAGCGGTTGTGAGCGCTGAAGCCGTAGATCCGCTCGTCCTCGCGAAAGCGGGGACCCAGAAACATAAA
>JBPYFG010000516.1:0-3941 GCA_051986365.1 Xanthobacteraceae bacterium | reverse complement strand
GTCGCGCGCCGGGCGCTCGAACGGGCGGCCGCGGGATGGTGGGTCGCCTCTGCCGTCATTCTGGGACACGGGCGAAGCCCGTGGGCCCGGAATCCATGACCACGGTAGGTCAAATTTTTGCTGTTTCAGGCGAGCTTTCGTTCGCAGTGATTATGGATTCCGGGTTCTCGCCTTCGGCGAGCCCCGGAATGACTCGCTAAGATGAGTGCTGCGCCGAAAACATCGTGGATCGGGCGATCGGTCGCGCGGCTGGAGGATCCGCCGCTGGTGACCGGACGCGGTCAGTTCGCCGGCGACATCAATTTCCCGCATCAGCTGACCATGCGCATCGTGCGTTCGGCGCACGCCAACGGCCGCATCTCGTCGATCGCTGCCGCGGCGGCGCGCGCGCTGCCCGGCGTATTTGCGGTGTGGACCGCCGACGACGTTGCCGACGTGCCGCCGGTTGATTTTCGCGAGGGCTCGATCCCGGCGCTTGACCCGTACCGCCAACCGGTGCTGGCGAAAACACGCGTGCGTTATGTCGGCGACCCGGTCGCGGCGATCTTTGCCGAAGACCCATACGTCGCCGAAGACGCCGCCGACCTCGTCGCCGTCGAGATCGAAGAGCTATCGCCGCTCATCGACGCGCTGGCGGCGCCGGTCGAATTCTCGCCCGGACATTCGAGCGAGGCCGCGGTGATCCGGCAAGGCTATGGCGACGTCGACGTCGCGTTCCAGCAAGCGGCGCATATCGTCGAACTGGAATTGGCGATCGGACGGCATTCCGGCGTACCGCTCGAGACCCGCGGCGCGATCGGCCGCTACGACGCCGCGCGCGGCGTACTCGAACTGCACGGCGCGGCCAAGGTACCGCACCGCAATCAGGAACTACTGGCGCGCATGCTCCGCCTGCCGCCGAGCGCGATTCATGTTCACGAATCCCATGTCGGCGGCGGCTTCGGCGTCCGCGGTGAACTCTATCCCGAGGATGTGCTGGTCTGCGTCGCAGCCAAGCGGTTCAAGCGCCCCGTGAAATGGATCGAAGACCGCCGCGAGCATCTGATCGCCGCCAATCATTCGCGCGAGCAGGTGCATAGGATCCGTGCCGCGGTCGATGCCGACGGCATCATCCTCGCGATCGATGATCGCTATTTCCATGATCAGGGCGCCTATGTCCGCACCCACGCTGCCCGCGTCGTGCATATGACCGCCGGGATTTTGCCCGGACCCTATCGGGTACCCGTCTATCGCGCGATCGGACATTTTCGCCTCACCAACAAGACCCCGGCCGCGACCTATCGCGCACCGGGACGTTACGAGACCACCTTTGTGCGGGAGCGGCTCGTCGATGCGATTGCGCACAGGCTCAAGATCGATCGGGTCGAGTTGCGCCGCCGCAATACGATCGGGCCGGCCGAAATGCCGTATCCGCGCCCGCTCGAGGCGCTCGGCGAGGAAATCGAATACGACAGCGGCGATTATTCCGGTCTGCTCGAAAAGCTTCTTGCCAAGATCGGCTGGGACGCGCTGAACGAGACGGTCAACAAGCGCAAAGCGGCCGGCGAACGCGTCGGCATCGGACTATCGATGTTCGTCGAGAAGAGCGGGTTGGGTCCGACTGACGGCGTGAGAATTTCGGTCGACACCTCCGGCATGGTCGAGGTCCTGACCGGGGGCGCCTCGCTCGGCCAGGGATTCGAGACGGTGATGGCGCAGGTTGCCGCCGACGCGCTTGGCGTCGACTACCGGCGCTGCCGCGTCATTCACGGACAGACCGACCGCATTGCATTCGGCATCGGCGCGCATGCCTCCCGCGCCACCGTGATGACCGCGTCGGCAACCCATATCGCGGCATTGAACGTGCGGCGTAAAGCGCTCGCGGTCGCGGCCGAACTCCTGCAAGCCTCGCCCGACGCGCTCGACATCGTCGCCGGCGAAGTGGTGACCAAGGACGGCAAGAAAGGTAGCACAGCTGGCCCCTCGATCAGCCTCGGCGCCATCGCGCAGAATTTGGCGCCGACTGCGAAAGCAAGGGGCGACCGCGAGCCCGGCCTTGCCGCTGAGGGCTGGTTCAAAACCGAGCATCAGGTCTACCCCTATGGCAGCCATGTCGCCGTGGTGCGCGTCGATGCCGAGATCGGACGCGTCGTGGTCGAGCGCTACTGCATCGCCTATGACATCGGCCGCGCCATCAATCCGGCATTGGTGCGCGGCCAGATCGTTGGCGGCTACGCACAAGGGTTGGGTGGCGCGCTATTCGAGGAATTCAGCTACAGCGCCGGCGGCGATCCGTTGGCGGCCACATTCGCCGATTACCTCTTGCCGGCGCTGCACGAAGTACCGGCCCCGGACGTTTTGTTGCGCGAGGATTACACCTCGCCACTCAATCCGCTCGGCATCAAAGGCGCCGGCGAAAGCGGCATCACCGCAGTCGGCGCGACGATCGCCTCGGCCATCGACGAGGCGATCGGGGTGCCCGGCGCGGTGCGGCAATTGCCGATCACGCCGCAGCGGTTACGGCGGTTGTTGGCGCAAACATAGGGTCGTCATGGCCGGACTTGTTCCGGCCATCCGCGTCTTCTTCTTCCGAAAGAGCGCCTAAGACGTGGATGCCCGCGACAAGCGCGGGCATGACGTCAACGAATGCGATCCTGTTTTTAGTTCAATCCAGCCGCACCCCGATCGCCTTCACCAGCGGGGTCCAGCGCGCGAGTTCGTTGTGCATAAATTCGTCGAATTGCGCCGTGGTCCAATCGGGAACCGGAATCACTGCCGCATCCACCAGTGATTGGCGATAGGCCGCGTCCGCCATGGCGCGATGATTGGCCTCGTCGATCTGAGCGATCACTGGCTTTGGCGTTCCCGCCGGAGCAAACAAACCGAGCACTTGTTGCGAGAACAGACCCGGTATTCCGGATTCGACGGCGGTGGGTATTTCAGGCGCAACGGGGACCCGCGTCGGATTGGTGACCGCCAACAGGCGGAGCTTGCCGGTGCGATGAAATTCCAGGACCTGATTGGTCATGGCGGGGATTATCATCGGGATCTGGCCGCCGATGGCGTCAGCGATCGCCGGACCGGCGCCGCGATAGGGCACGTGCGGCAGATCGGTGATGCCGGTCAACGATTTTAAGAGCTCGCCGCTGAGATGATTCAAAGTGCCGGTGCCGGCGGAGCCGAAGGCCATCTTGCCGGGATTGGCTTTGATGTAAGCGACCAGCTCGCCCAGCGTGTGCACGGGCACAGCCGGGTTGACGACGATGGCAAAGCAGGTGATCGCCACCATCGATATCGGCGTCAATTCCTTGATCGGATCGAGCAGTGGATGTTCGCGCAAGATCATCTCGGTAAGATGGATCGAGGACGCGCCGAGGAAAATCGTGTAGCCGTCGGCTGGCGCGTGGGCAACGAGCTGAGCGGCCAGCGATCCGCCGGCGCCCGGCTGATTATCGACAAAAACCGAGCCGAGGCTTGCTTTCACCTTGTCAGCCCAGGGGCGGCCGACAATGTCGAAGACGCCGCCGGGCGGAAACGGCAGAACCAGCCGGATCGGCCGATCCGGATAGAGCGCCGCGATGGCCGAATGCGCGCCGCCGACTAGCGCGGCAGCACCTGCTGCGAGATGCAAAAATTTCCGACGGGCAAAGCTCATGACCATCCCCCATGCGCACCAGTTTACCTACAGCCGCGGGCCTTCAATTCACCTTGGCGCCCGAAAACTTGACGACCTTCGCCCATTTCTTGGTTTCGTCGGCAATGAGGGTCTTAAATTGCGCCGATGGCATCGGCTCAGTATCGCCGCCAAGATCGGTGATCCGCGCTTTGAGCTGCGGATCGGCCAATCCCGCGACGATATTCGTGCTGAGCTTGTCGATGATGGCTGCTGGCGTGCCTGTGGGCGCACCGATTCCGTTCCAGGCCGAAGCTTCGAAGCCCGGCAGCGTTTCGGCGATGGGTGG
>JBPYFG010000515.1:0-14564 GCA_051986365.1 Xanthobacteraceae bacterium | reverse complement strand
GGCGCCGAAGAACGCGGCCGGGTAAATCGGCGTGTCGTCGAGGACCAGCAGGATCCGGTCGCCGCGCGATAAGCCAAGGGCGGCAAAGGCATTGCCCCAGCGCGCCGCATCGGCGGCCAGTTGCGCGTAACTGCGACCGCCCGCGGGCCCGATGACAGCGGGCCGCTCGCCGCGGCCGGCCGCCAGATTATCGAAAAGCACCGCACTCGCGTTGTAACGCTCAGGGATCGTGAAGCCGATTTCTCGCGCACCAGGGCAATCCCAGGGCACACGATCGGGCAGAGATAAGGCACCTGAATCGCTCGAGGCCTGCAGACCGGCCGGCTCTGCCGCAGGCCGCACCGGCGGACAACTAGGAAAATCGAGCCTCGCCATGGGAAGCTCCCGCTCTTTAATCTCGCCGCTCTCGGCCGCGGCGCTGATCACTAAAAATCTGCGTGGGGTCTTGTTGCGGAATGTGTATGGCTTCGCACCGATCCTCTGGTCCTTCGGCAATCAGACGCCCGCGCCCCGGCAACGGCGAATGCCTGCGACCCAAGTTCTGCGACCCAAGTCGCGGCGTCCGCACCTGCCATCAACGTGCAGGAATTTTATTAGTTCCCGTGACTTACCGGTCAAAGGCAAACGAATCGCCTGCCCGGCCAAGATTGGAACGGGCCTGATCGAACAGCGTTGTTCGCACACGCCTAACAGCGGCAAAATCGCCGGCTCGCAGGCGAAAGCCTGTGCGATTTTGACCAATTTCGACCGATTTCGACCGACCCATACTGTACAGCACGCATAAACAATTATGTCGCTTGTTTTAACACTGGCCTCACGAAATCTGTTTCAAGACCGGCTGCGCTTCGTCGCGACACTGATCGGCATCGTATTCTCAGTCGTGCTGGTGATGGTGCAGATGGGGCTCTATCTCGGTTTCGGCCGCATGGTCACGACCATGATCGACCATGCCGCCGCCGATCTCTGGGTGGTCTCGAAAGGCGCCACCAGTTTCGAAGATCTGACGCTGTTGAACATAAGGACGCGCGATCGCCTGCCGAGCATCAATGGCGTGGCGGCAGTGGTCCCGGTCGTGATCGGCTTTGCCGATTGGCGGCGGCAGAGCGATGGCCGGGTGAAGCCGGTCTTCGTGATCGGATCGGACCTCAACGCCCGCGCGCTGGTGCCCTGGAATTTGGTCGACGGCAATCTTGACGCACTGCGCACCACTAATGCCGTCGCCGTCGATCGCACCTATTTCGGTGATTTAGGCGTGTCCGGCGTCGGCTCTACCGCGGAAATTCGCAGCGAGCCGGCCAAGGTCGCCGCGGTCACTGACGGCATTCGCTCGTTCACGACGACGCCATATGTCTTTGCCGATCTCGCGCACGCCCGCGCCTATGTCGGTCTGCCGCCGACCAAATTCAATCATTTCATGATCCGCTTGCGGCCGGGCGCCAATGTTCGCAATGTGCAGCACGACATCCAGTCCGCCGTGCCCGACGCCGATGTGCTGACGCCAGGAGAGTTTCGCGACCGCAGCCGATCGTTCTGGCTGTTCGGCACGGGCGCCGGGGCCGCGCTGTTCGCCGGCGCGTTGCTTGGCGTCATCGTCGGCACCGTCATCGTCGCGCAGACGCTCTACTCCAGCACGAAAGATCATTTGTACGAATTCGCCACGCTGCGCGCGATCGGTTGCTCGAATCGCTACATTTACCGGGTGATCATCTGGCAGGCGCTGTTAAATGCCTTGATCGGTTTCGCGCTTGCCACCGCAATCGGTTACGCGGTGGTGCAGGTGACGGCCAAGAGCGCGCTGCCCATCGTTATCACTCCTGCTTTGGTCGGCGGACTATTCGCGCTCACGATTGTGATGTGCGTCGGCTCGGCGATAACCGCGATCATTCGCGTCGTTCGCATCGATCCGGTCATGGTGATGTCGCGATGATTATCCCCGCGATCGAAGCGCGCAATGTGAGCAAGTTGCTCGGCGCCGGCGCTGGGCAGGTGCGCGCGCTCAAAAACATCGACCTGTCGATTGCCGGCGGCAAATTGACCGTGCTGATGGGGCCGTCGGGAAGCGGCAAGACCACACTGTTGCCGATTCTCGGCCGCATGCTGGCCCCGACCGAGGGCAGCGTGTTCATCTGCGGGCATGCGACGCAGGACGCAGGGCCGGAGCGGCTCGCCAGCATTCGCCGGCAGCACATCGGGTTCGTTTTTCAATCTTTTCATCTTTTTCCCACGCTGACTGCCGAGGAGAACGTGGGGCTGGCGCTCGACGTCCGCGGCGAGCAGCGCCGCCGTGCCAAGGTCAAATCGCGCCAAGTCCTGGAACGCGTGGGCCTCGGGCACAAGGCCACAGCATTTCCGCGCGATCTAAGCGGCGGCGAACAGCAGCGCGTCGCAATTGCCCGGGCGATCGTTGCCGAGCCGTCGGCGATCCTCGCCGACGAGCCGACCGCCGCGCTCGACGGCACTAACGGCCAAGCGATCATGACCATCCTCGCGCGCATCGCCAGAGATCACGGCCGGGCCGTCCTGGTTGTGACGCACGACACGCGGCTCCTCGAATTCGCCGATCGCATCATCTACATCGAGGATGGCGCGCTGACGCATGAAGAACAGCCTAGGGCGAACGTCTATCGACTGCGCGCCTGAACGCGTCTCGTTGCTAGACCTGCAGCGCAATGGGCGTGCTTTCGGCGCTGCGCTCGCCGATAATGTCTTATGGCCTTCGATTCCCGCAGCCTTGCGGTGGCCACCGCGGGCTTTGCCGCTTTCGTCAATCTCTATTCGCCGCAAGCGCTGCTGCCGGAATTGGCCCGCGAGTTTCACGTTGGCCCCGGCGAAATCAGCGCGTTGATGACCGCCGGTACCGCGGCGATCGCGCTCTCGGCGCCGTTCACCGGCGCGCTCGCCGATGTCGCTGGCCGCAAGCGCTTGATCACAGCCGCGATGTTCGCGGTCGTGGTGCCGATGCTGATCATGACTTTCGCCGGCAGCGTGGCGCAGCTCACCTTCTGGCGGTTCATCCAGGGCCTGTTGCTGCCGCCGATTTTCGCGGTCACGGTCGCCTATATCGGTGACGAATGGCCGCCCGCCGATGTCACCCGCGTCGCCGGGCTTTATATATCCGGGTCGGCGATCGGTGGTTTCAGCGGGCGCTTTGTTCCCGGCCTCTTGACCGATGTGATCGGGTGGCGCGAGGCATTCCAGGTCGTTGCGCTGCTCACGCTCATAGCCGCCGTCATTGTCGCCGCGATGCTGCCGCTCGAGCGCAATTTCACCCGTTCCGGCGGCCTGGTGACGTCGCTCACGCAAATGATGCGTCATTTGCGTAACCGGCAGCTGGTCGCGACCTATGCCATCGGATTTGGCGTGCTGTTTAATTTCGTCGCGACGTTCACCTATGTGAACTTCCACCTGGCAGCACCGCCTTACCGCTTTTCGCCGACGCTGCTCGGCGCCCTGTTTCTCACTTATCTGGTGAGCAGTCCGATCGTGCCCTGGGTCGGCCGCGCAATTGCACTATTCGGCCGCCGCCGTTTCGTGCTGGGGGTGATCGCGCTGTGGGTGGCTGGCGCCTTGCTGCTGTTGGCGCCGCCGCTTGTGCTGATCATCGTCGGGCTTACTCTCTGCGCGGTCTGCGGCATGGTCTGCCAGGCAATATCGACGGGCTATGTCACACTCTCGGCCAAAGAGGGACGCTCGTCCGCGGTAGGACTGTATGTATCGATCTACTATGTCGGAGGCAGCGCGGGCGCTTTCATCACCGGCTTCGCTTGGGCGGCCGCCGGCTGGTCTGGTTGCGTGGCCGTGATCGTTGTTGTCCAAGTGATCATCGCGGCGATCGTCGCGGCGACGTGGGATTAGATGTCGATATTGCAGCCGTATTTATGCTGATGCAAAAAGGGGAAAATGTCGTGGTCTCGGACAGTCAATTCGCTTTTCTGCGGTCGATCGACACGCCGACCGTCTGCAATTTGATCGAAATCGTCGCGCCCGAGCGCCGCGGCGCCGGCTATACCGCGGTGCATCTGCATTGTCCGTTTCCCGATTTGCCGCCGATGGTCGGCTTCGCCAAGACCGTTACCATTCGCGCCCGCGATAAAGTCAGCGGCCCAAGCTACATGCAAAAACGGATGGACTATCTCGATTACGTCGCCGCAGCGCCGCGGCCAAGCGTCGTCGTCATTGAAGACAAAGACGAGCCGCCGGGCTACGGTGCGTTCTGGGGCGAGGTGCAGACCAATGTGCACCAGGCGCTCGGCTGCCTCGGCACCGTGACCAACGGCTCGGTGCGCGACATTCCCGCCGTGGCTCCCGGCTTTCAGATGCTCGCGGGCTCGTTTGCGCCCTCGCACGCTTATGTGCATGTGGTCGAATTTGGCATTCCGGTGATTGTTCACGGCATGGCGGTCACGAGCGGCGATCTCATCCACGCCGACCGCCACGGCGCCGTCGTGGTGCCGATAGATCAGATCGACGCGATGCAGGCTGCGCTCGATGGCCTCGCCAAGCAGGAGGCGCGCATCATCACTGCGGCGCGTGCTCCGGGCGCGACTGTCGAGACGATCAAGGCGGCGTTTCGGGGTTAACCTTGCTCCCTTTTTCCGCCGGGGAGAAGTGAAGCCAAGAGCGCGCTTGAATGCCAGTGCGGCCGATAGCCAGCGGCAAGCACGCCAAGGATCGCCGGCGGCGTAAGCACCTCGACTATTGTGCCGCGCGGTCGCGAAACGCGCGCGTCGTAACCCTCCGGCGTCCAGTGCAGCAGCGTGTCGCCGCTGACGGCGAAAGCGGTGCCGTCCATCGCGATGAAGGCGCCGTCCGGCAAGCCGTCGATGCCGTGCCGATGCCGGTACTTGGCGCGGCCTTGTAAACGCTCGCGATGGAGCACTTGATCCATTTCCGCGGCGCGCAGACGACTGCGCAAGCGGTGGGCCATACGCCAATACTCGGCAAAACTCTCGGCATCCTGTCGCCGGCATTCGAAGCAGGGCCGGTGCCCAGCGGCCAGCGCGGTCGGCTCATCGAGAAAAAACAGCTCGGTATAGAACCGCCCCCAGACGTTGCGATGCCGTCCTTTGAACGCGAGCACGCAGCAGATCCACTGCCGCGAAGCCCAGCGCCGCGCCGTGAGCGTCCGCGCCGCGGTGTGAAACCGCCCGCCGCGATTGCCCATAAAAATGCCGCGCGCAGGATGGGTAAAAAGTTCGCCGAACGGATCAACGCGATTTTGCAGCGGCATTGCCGAATACCCGTTGGATAGTCTTAGATTTGCCAATCTACCCTTCCGTGGGGAAAGTGACCTATCACGAAAAACTTTGGAGTCGCCCTTGAACCCTTTCGATCTGACCGGTCGTGTGGCGATCGTCACCGGCGGCAATGGCGGTCTCGGTCTCGCCATGGCGCGCGGCCTTGCTGGCGCCGGAGCCTCAATCGCGGTCGCGGCGCGCGATGAAAGCAAGGGGCAAGCTGCCGTCAAGGAATTGATCGCGTTGGCGCCGCAAACCCGGTTCTATGCCTTCCAGGCCTCGGCCGCATCGTCATGCCGCAAAATGATCGAAACCGTGGTCGCGGATTTCGGCGCCTGCGACATTCTCATCAACAATGCCGGGACGAACAGAAGAAAGCCTCCTGAACAAATCTCGGAACAGGACTGGCATGAGATTCTGGACGTCAATCTCAGCGCCGCATTATTCTGCGCGCAAGCCGCCTATCCGCATATGAAAGCGGCTGGGCGTGGCAAGATTCTCAATATCGGCTCGATGTACTCGCTGTTCGGCGCGGCCACGGTCGCGGCTTATGCCGCGAGCAAGGGCGGGCTCCTCCAGCTTACACGATCGCTCGCCTGCGCGTGGGCGCCGGACAATATTCAAGTCAATGCCATCCTGCCCGGCTGGATCGATACCGAGCTGACCCGCAGGGCGCGGCAGCAAGTCGCCGAGCTTCACGACTCCGTCCTCGCGCGCACGCCGGCGGGCCGATGGGGCGAGCCCGACGACCTCGCCGGAGCGGCGGTCTTTTTATGCAGTTCGGCCGCTGATTTCGTGACCGGTGCGGCGCTCCCGGTCGATGGCGGCTATTCGGCGCGCGGATAACAAGTCTCTTGCATCTACTTCCGCTCTAACATCGCGGTGCCCTGCTGGACGATCAGCGGCGCCGCGGCACGCGCCAGGATCGCTAATAGCAACGGCAACGCCACGCTCAGATAGACGGAGCTATTTCCCACGTCGATGGTGCCATCGGCAGGCTGCCCCATCACGCGGGCGCGAAAGGCCAAGTGATAACCGCTCCATTTTTCGTCTTGGATGGTGAAGAGGTAGCTGTACTCGCGCTGCAGCGAAGCCAAGCCGGCTTTGAGACGGCGCAAGGCTTCCGGCCTGGCGAGATGATGCGGGATCGCGACCGCGAACTGGTTGGAGCTCGAAGCGGACCCAGCCTGCTCCGCCCGCGCTGCGATGGGAATCTCCGCGGCAGCTAAACCGCCAATCGTGATGAATTCCCGCCGGTTCATGCGATCACCTAATCGAAACAAACCGTAGCGGATCGCCATGGCAAAAACTGGCCGCATCATGCCTATGGCCGAGCGGCAATGCGCCCGCTAAAGCGAAATGATTTTAAGTTGAATTGCCATTTCGCTTTAGCTTATTTGATTGAGCATGATCTTTTCGGAAAACCGGTATCCACTTTTCCGGATCATGCTGTAGTTTGCCGATTATGCGACAATGGGAGGACAGGATGGGCCGAAAAATTGTGATCGTCGGTGCCGGGGCGGTCGGCGGTTATACCGGCGCGCATATGGTTCAAGCCGGCGAGGACGTGACCTTCATCGATCCGTGGCCGGCCCATGTCGAGCATATGCGCAAGCATGGTTTGCGCGTGACGCATGCAATGAAAGAGCCGGAATTCACCGTGCCGGTGCGCGCGCTCCATGTCACCGACGCGCAGCAGCTCGCCAAGGAAAAGCCGGTCGAAATCGCCTTCGTTTGCATGAAGTCCTACGACACCGCCTGGGCGACGATGCTGATCAGTCAATATCTGGCGCCGGACGGCTATGTTGTTTCATTGCAGAATTGCATCAACGAGCCGACTGTCGCCGGCGTCGTCGGTTGGGGCAAGACGCTCGGCTGTATCGCCTCGAGCATCACCGTCAACTTGCCGGAGCCTGGGCTTATTCATCGTGGCGCTGCCAAGCATGGCGCTGCGCACACGGTGTTTCGAACCGGCGAGGTCCACGGCCGCGTCACCCCACGCGCCGAAGAAGTGTGCCGGCTGGTCGCCTTTGCCGACAGCGCCAAGGTCACCAGCAATCTGTGGGGCGAGCGCTGGTCCAAGCTCGTCGCCAACGCGATGCAGAACGGACTGTCCGCCTGCACCGGACTTCCCGGCGGTGAAATGCTCAAGAACGAGCCGATCCGCCGCTTCGCCACTCGGCTCGGCTCCGAAGCGATCCGCGTTGGTCAGGCGCTCGGCTATGAGCTCGAGGAGATCCTGCACCTCGAACCCGAAACAATCGCGCGCGCCGGCGAAGGCGATGAGGCGGCGGTGCAGACCTGCGACGCGCAACGCTTCAAGGATGCGTCCCGCACGGCGGCGGGCCAGCGTCCGTCGATGGGCCAGGACATGCAGAAAGGCCGGCGCACGGAGATCGAATTTCTCAATGGCTTCATCGTGCGCGAAGGCGAAAAACTCGGCCTGCCCTGCCGCGCCAACGCCGTGCTGACCGATCTCGTCAAGCGCGTCGAGAAGGGCGAGCTCAAGCCCGACCCGCGGCACATCACCGAGCTGAGGTTGAACTAAAAAACTCACTGACATCCGCTCGTTCGGGGCGGAGTGTGCCTGTGTCGCAGAGCGTACGTTCGAAAACTCAAAGCACCTCGGCGTTAACAAAAATAACGCCGCGGCTGATCATTCCGAGCGCGAGCGCGGCGCTCGGCGATAGATCAAGCACGCGATGTTTCCCGAACGGACCGCGATCGTTGATGGTCACGGTGACGCTACGACCATTTTTCGGATCGCTGACGCGCACGCGCGTACCGAACGGCAGCGTCCGATGGGCTGCCGTCAGGCCGTTGCCGTGGGCTGGATAAAAAGCACAAAGTCCGGAGAACCTATGAGTTCGGCTTTGACTTAGCGCAGCCGTCGGCAGGGCAGCCGCTAGCAGCAGCGCTGACAGGGCAAGAGCAGATCGCAACATGCAGGACCCCCGACGTTCTTCGCGCATTCAAATCCGGCGGACCACATTTCGTTCCGCTCCGAGAGAAAAATTCCATTGATTCGCGGCGCCGGTTCCAACCACCACCGGAGCGGCCGCGTCATACCCCAACGATGACGATTCTGCGGCGCGATAGTTTCAGAATGGTGTACGCCAAGCGCCGATTGCCGGCCTTTGCAGCCCGAGATTCTCGCGCAGCGTCGCACCGGCAAAATCTTTGCGGAACAAACGACGGCGTTGCAGTTCCGGAATCACGAAATGGACAAAGTCTTCGTAGGCGCCTGGCACATGGGTAGCAGAAAGCACGAAACCATCGCAGGCCGGCGCGGCAAACCAGGCCTCGAGCTGATCCGCGACTTCCTTCGGCCCGCCGACGATCGCATTGTGTACGTGGCCGCGGCCGCTGATCTCGATGAATTCGCGCACCGTCGGATTTTTCTTCACGCTCGTGACGCGATCACGGATGCCTTGCAGACCGGACATCTCGGCCAACTCCGCATCGGTGAACGGTTCGTCCATGCCCTTTTTGGCAAAATCGAAATTGAGCGCCTCCGAAAGCAGCGACAGCGCATCAATTTCAAGCGGCAGCTTTTTAATCGCGGCCCATTTGTCTTCGGCCTCGCTTTTGCTCGCCGCCGCCACGGTATTGATGAGATGCGTGATCTTGACGTCCTCGGGATCGCGGTTAAAGCGCGCCACCTCGGCCTTGAACGCAGCGTAGTCGCGTTTGCCGACTTCGATATTCGGATAGACGACGAAAATTACCTCGCCCCAGCGCGCGCCGAAAGTCTTGCCGCGGCCGCTTGAGCCGGCCTGGATGATCACCGGATGGCCTTGCGCCGAGCGCGGCACCGTGAACGGCCCGCGCGAGCGATAGTAGCGGCCCACGTAATCCAGCCGATGCACTTTATCGGGCTTGGCAAACAAACCGCTCGCCTTGTCCTGCATGATGGCATCGTCTTCCCACGTATCCCAGTGCCCGAGCACGATTTGCATGAATTCGTCGGCGCGGTCGTAGCGCGCATCATGGCCGATCACTTCGTCGCGGCCCATGTTCTGCGCTTCGCTGTCGTTGAGCGATGTGACGACATTCCAGGCGGCGCGGCCGCCGGTCATCAGATCGAGTGTGCCGAACACGCGCGCGATGTGAAAGGGCTCGTAATAGCTCGTCGAATAGGTGGCGCCGAGGCCGAGCCGCTCGGTCGCCATGCCCATCACGGTGAGCACGGTGACGGCATCGAGCTTTACGCAGCGAATGCCGTGCGCAACGGTATGGGCATGATTGCGTCCATACATGTCCGGCATCGACAGGCGATCGTCGAAAAATCCCAGATGGAATTTGCCGGACTCCAGCACGCGGCCGATATGGCGGTAGAAATCCGGCGACCAACTGTCGGTGCGCGATTGCGGATGGCGCCAAGAGCTCGCGAGATTGGTGCAGTTCTGCGCCTGCAGAAACCCGACCAAAATTATCTGACGCATGTGGACTCCCGATCACGCAAAATCAACGGCCGCCCAACTATGGGCGGCCGCAACGATATTCGGGAGAAATCCTCTCAGCAAACAGTAGCGGCCGCTCAAGCCTGCGGTTGCGGCTCCATCGGGCCGGTTTCCGGGCGCGGCCGATTGCGGCCGGCGCCGGCGGTCGGCACGGTCGAGGCGCGCGGCGTGGCCGGCGGCTCGATCACCGACTCGCGGTTCGGCCGCTTGCCCAATAGCAGATCCTTGATTTCGTCGCCGGTCAGGGTTTCGAACTCGAGGAGGCCCTTGGCGAGCGTTTCGAGATCGGCGCGCTTGGCGGTAAGGATGGCGTTCGCCTCGTCATAGCCGGCTTCCACCAGGCGGCGGATTTCGGCATCGATCTTTTTCGCCGTCTCCTCCGAAATGTTCTGTTGGCGCGCGACGGAATAACCCAGAAATACTTCTTCTTGGTTCTCGCCGTAGGCGACCGTGCCGAGTTCGTCGGACAGGCCCCAGCGCGTCACCATCATACGCGCAAGCTTGGTCGCCTGTTCGATATCGGATGCGGCGCCGGAGGTGACCCGCTCGCGGCCGAATACCAATTCCTCAGCGACGCGGCCGCCCATCATGATGGCGAGCCGCGAGGTCATTTGTTCGCGGCTCATCGAGAGTTTGTCGCGTTCGGGCAGTTGCATGACCATGCCCAGCGCGCGGCCTCGCGGGATGATAGTGGCCTTATGCACCGGATCGGTGGCTTTGACATTAAGCGCGACGATTGCGTGCCCGCCCTCGTGATAGGCGGTGAGGAGCTTTTCCTCTTCGGTCATGACGAGCGATTTGCGCTCGGCGCCCATCATCACCTTGTCTTTGGCGTCCTCGAACTCGACCTGCGTCACCATGCGCTTGTTACGCCGCGCCGCCATCAGGGCGGCCTCGTTGACGAGGTTCATGAGATCCGCACCGGAGAATCCCGGCGTGCCGCGCGCGATGGTCTTGAGATTGACATCGGGCGCCAGCGGCACCTTGCGCACGTGAACTTTGAGAATCTGCTCCCGGCCGACAACGTCGGGGTTCGGCACCACGACCTGGCGGTCGAAACGACCCGGACGCAAGAGCGCCGGATCGAGCACGTCGGGCCGGTTGGTCGCGGCAATTAGGATGATGCCTTCGTTGGCCTCGAAACCGTCCATCTCGACGAGGAGCTGGTTGAGCGTCTGCTCGCGCTCGTCATTGCCGCCGCCGAGACCGGCGCCGCGATGACGGCCGACCGCATCGATCTCGTCGATGAAGATGATGCAGGGCGCATTCTTCTTCGCCTGTTCGAACATGTCGCGGACGCGGCTGGCGCCGACGCCAACGAACATCTCGACGAAATCCGAGCCGGAAATGGTGAAGAACGGCACATTGGCTTCGCCGGCGATCGCCCGCGCTAACAGCGTCTTGCCGGTGCCGGGCGGGCCGACCAAGAGCACGCCGCGTGGGATGCGGCCGCCGAGCCGCTGGAATTTTGCGGGATCGCGGAGGAATTCGACGATCTCCTGCAGATCGAGCTTGGCCTCATCGACGCCGGCGACGTCCTCGAAGGTGACGCGGCCATGCGCCTCGGTGAGCAATTTGGCGCGGCTCTTGCCGAAGCCGAGCGCCTTGCCGCCGGCGCCCTGCATCTGCCGTGACAGGAAAATCCACACCCCGATCAGCGCGACAAAGGGCAGCCAGGAAATCAGGAGCGAAACGAACCACGGCACGTTGTCGGACTGCGGCCGCGCAGTGATCTGCACGCCTTTATTGTACAGCCGCTGAATGAGCGATGGATCACTCGGCGCATAGGTCTGGAAGCTGCGCCCGTCGGTATAGGTGCCGTGGATTTCGGGACCCTGGATGAGCACGTCGCGCACCCGGCCCTGATCGACGTCGCTTAAGAGTTGCGAGAAGGAAATGTCCTGCGATGTCGTGCGCTGGCCAGGATTCTGAAACAGCGTGAACAGGGCAAGAAGCAGCAGGACAATGATCACCCACAGGGCGAAATTGCGCAGATTAGCATTCATCTCTTGTCCTTGGTCCCCGGCTCGACCGGAGTCCCGCGGGTCATCGGTGCCCGCAAATCGTGGCGGCTTCACGTCCCCAGTATCACGCAAATGTAGGGGGCAGCCCCCTGCCTGCCAAGGGAAGCGGCCCTAGCGAAGCCCTTTATTACGCGATTTCGTAAAGCTCTTCTTGCGGTGTTTCGGCATGGCTGAGCGGCTGCCAGAGCCGCCCCGAAGCGTTGAGAACCGTCGCGCCGGCGCACGTTCGACCACGATCCAGTCGTCGTCGAGCGTGATAAGCGCGCCGGCAAGCGTCCGACGCATCGGCGTAGCACTCTGACGCATCGCGGCGTAGAGGGATTCGAGCTTGGCGAGCTCGACCGGCCCTTCGCTTCCGGTCCAGGCCACGGCGCGGCCAAGGAGCCGCAGGGCGACTTCGGCGGGCAGGCTTGCGAATCGGGCGGTGTCGAACTTCACTGGGCCGCCCTCGGGCCATGGCTGCGGCGCCAGCGCCTCGCGCGCGGCGGCGACGGCGAATTCGATGGTCGCGTCGGCGCGCCGCATCCGCGCCGCAAATCGCGACAGCCCATGTGCGCTCAATCCTTCGCGCGCCAAATCCGGCATGAAGGCGCGCAAGCGCGCGCGGGTAAAACGTGGATTGGTGTTGCTCGGATCGTCGCTGTAGACGATCCCCGCAGCGCGCAAGGTCGCGACAAGGCGCGCCTTGGGAATATGCAACAACGGGCGCAGCAGAAAGCCGATCCGGTCCGCTCCGACCGGCAACGGCGAGGCATGGGCCATGCCGGCCAGTCCCATGAGGCCGCTGCCGCGCGCCAACCGGAACAGCACGGTCTCCGCCTGATCGTCGAGCGTGTGAGCGGTCAGGATATGGGCGTAGCCGGCCTTGGCGGCGGTCTCCGCAAGAAGCCTGTAGCGAGCGATGCGCGCGGCTTCCTGCAATCCGGTTTTCGGCTTTTTGCCGCGCCAGCGCAGCGTGCGATGCGTGACGCCGAGCCGCCCGGCAAGGCGCTTCACCGCAGCCGCTTCGCGCGCCGCTTCCGCGCGCAATCCGTGATCGATCGTCACCGCGACGAGCTTCGGCGCGCGCTTGAGTTGTTTGGCCCAGCGCGCTGCGAGTACGAGCAGCGCCGTTGAATCCGGGCCGCCGGAAACCGCCAGAATGACGCCGCGCGAATTTTCCAGACCGGAGAATAACGCGTTCGCTTCTTCGTCGCGAAGAGCTTGATCAGCAGTGCGTGCGCTTTTGTTCACGATCGACGCTCTGCTTCACGCTGAGCGGAGCACGCGGATATTTCCGCAACACCTCGCCGAGCGAGGCGCATGCCGCTTCTTTCTCGCCCAAGGCTGCAAGCGATTGCCCGAGCCGCAATAGCGCGTCAGGAGCGCGCGCTGTGTTCTCGTATTTGGTGGAAACGGTCAGAAACGATTCCGCGGCGTCGCGATATTGCTTGTCCTGAAACAGGCTCTCGCCCAGCCAGTATTGCGCTTCCGGAGCAAGCCGATCGCTCGGATATTTATGCAAGAAATCGCGGAAGGTCTGTTGGGCGAGCGCAAAGTCTTTGTGTAGAACGTAGCCATAGGCCAAATCGTACTCGTCCTTTGGCGTGTTGCCCGGCGGCAGCGCCGCTTGCATGGCGCCGGTGTCGCTCGGGTTGTTTGGCGGTGGCGGCAGGTCCCCGCCCGTCGTCGCGGCGGCGTTCGCCGGCGGTGATGCAGACGGGCTCGAAAGATCGAGCGGTGCGCCGGGCCCCCGCGGCGGCGCGGCAGTCGCCACTGGCGGCGGTGGCTCGTTGGCATCTGTGCTGGCGCCGAGTGGCCGCGGTGCACCGGGCGCAGTCGGATTGCGATTCGGATCGAAGGCATCACCGTGCCCTCCCGCCGACACATTCACGTCGCTCGAAAGAGGCGGTGGCGGCGCCGATGCCGACACAGATGCCACCGCGCCCGGGGTCGGGGTGACCGGCGACGGATAGGCGGCGGCAGGCGGCGGATAGGAGCTGGCTGCCGGCGGATATTGCGCCGAAGAATATCGCGGGTTCGGTGGCGGCGATGATTGCGCCGTCGGCGCTGTCGCGGCCGCAGCGCCCGGAGCCCCGGCGCGCAGGCGCTGCACCTCCTGCTCGAGCTGCTGATTGCGATATTGCAATTCCTCGACCGTGCCGGTGAGCTCGCGCACCTGCGCCTGCAGGCGGTCGATGCGGGTGACGAGGTCGGCGCTGGACATCTGCGCGTGCGCGGCGCCGGCCCAAAGCGCGCCCGTCATCACGAGCAGGAAAGCTGAGCGGATCATTAGTGTGCGATGTTTTGGCGATCTGCGCTGCCTTAACATAGCGCGTCCTGCGACCAAATTGTGACTGGTTGGATTGGCGATACGGCTGCTCAAGGGGAAGGAGGCGCCGGAGAAACGCGATCGGCGCCCCGTGGGCGCCGATGCCGTGGTTTCATCCGGTTCGCACCCGAGCTACGAACTCTGGTCGAGCACCGTGACGGCGCGTCGATTCTGCGACCAACAGGAGATGTCGTTGCACAGCGCGACCGGCCGCTCCTTGCCGTAGGAGATGGTGCGCATGCGCTGGCCCGAAACGCCGCGTGACGCAAGGTATTCGCGCACCGTCTCGGCGCGCCGGGCGCCAAGCGCGATATTGTATTCACGCGTGCCGCGCTCGTCGGCATGGCCTTCGATCGTGAAAGCAAAGCGGTTGTAATTGCTCAGCCACTGCGCCTGCTTGTCGAGCGTCGCGCGCGCCTGTTCGGTCAGCTCGGAAGAATCGGTTTCGAAGAAAACGCGATCGCCGACATTGACGACAAAGTCCTGCTGGCTGCCCGGGATCGCGGCACCGGCCAAGGCGCTTGTGTCG
>JBPYFG010000514.1:0-2172 GCA_051986365.1 Xanthobacteraceae bacterium | reverse complement strand
CCGTTCGCCTCGGTCTGGGCGGTCAATCGCACCATCAACGCATTGCAGCGCGCGTTTTTACTGCGCTCGTGCAGCGATCCGTTTTTCGAAAGCCGCACGCGGCCATGTCTGCTTTATCAAATCAAGCGCTGTTCGGCTCCATGCACCAAGGAGATCGACTTTCCCGATTATTCGGCGCTGGTGCGTGAGGCGAACGAGTTTCTCTCGGGGCGGAGCAAGAAGGTCAAAGACCAACTCGCCGATGAGATGGAAAAGGCCTCGGTCGCGCTCGACTACGAGCGCGCGGCGATCTACCGCGACCGCCTCGCCGCGCTTTCCGCGATTCAATCGCATCAAGGCGTCAATCCGCGCGGCGTCGAGGAGGCCGACGTGTTCGCTGTTTATCAGCAGGGCGGCTTCTCCTGCGTCGAGGTGTTCTTCTTTCGCACCGGCCAAAATTGGGGCAACCGCGCCTACTTTCCCAAGGCGGATCGTTCGCTCGCCGGCGAAGAAGTCTTGTCCGCTTTCCTCGCGCAATTCTACGACGACAGGCCGCCGCCGCGCCTGATCCTGGTGTCGCATGCGATCGCGGACCGGGCGCTGCTGGCCGAGGCTCTGTGCACCAAGGTCGGTCACAAGATCGAGATCGCGCTGCCGCTGCGCGGCGAGAAGAAGGATCTGGTGGAGCATGCGCTTGCCAACGCGCGAGAAGCGCTTGGGCGCAAGCTGGCGGAGACCTCGTCGCAAGAAAAGCTATTGCGCCAGCTCGCCGATACGTTCGTCCTGCCGAAAGTGCCGCGGCGCATTGAAGTATACGACAACAGCCATATCCAAGGCTCGAACGCAGTTGGTGCCATGACCGTCGCGGGGCCCGAAGGCTTTCGCAAAAATCAGTACCGCAAGTTCAATATCCGCTCCGCTGAGCTCACGCCGGGCGACGATTTCGCCATGATGCGGGAAGTGTTGACCCGCCGCTTCAAGCGGCTGCTGGCCGAGGCGCCGCTGCCGAGTAAGGCGGATGCTTCACCCTCCCCCGAAAGGGGAAGATCGGATCGCCACGGGCGCTCCGCGGAGGGGTCAACTGCTCCACTAGTATTGCCCCCCACCGAGGAGCCGATGGCTGCCGACCTGCCTCTTTCAGGGGGAGGTGATCCAGGAGATGCGCAATCGCATGACGAGTCGCCCTGGCCTGATCTTCTGCTGATCGACGGCGGGCAGGGGCAGCTCACCGCCGCGCGCGAGGTATTGGCTGGGCTTGGGATCGAGGTTCCGGTCGTGGCGATCGCCAAAGGGCCGGAAAGAGATGCCGGCCGGGAAACGTTCTTTGTTCCAGGCCGGGATTCGTTCAAGCTGCCGCCGCGCGATCCAGTGCTTTATTTCGTCGAACGCCTGCGCGACGAGGCGCATCGTTTCGCCGTAGGCTCGCATCGGGCCCGCCGCAAACGCGATCTCCGCGAAGCCGGTTTGCAGGAAATTGCCGGCATCGGACCGACCCGTAAACGCGCGCTGCTTCTGCATTTTGGCACGCTGAAAGCGATCGAACGAGCCTCGCTGACCGATTTGATGAAGGTCGAAGGCATCAGCGCCGAAACCGCCCGGCGTATCTACGCCTTCTTCCACAACGGAGCGACCTGACCGTGGTCCCCAGGCAATCATCCCCATATACGCACAAGTGAGGCGCCTGGGCCTGTCAGCCGGGCCGCCACGGCGCTATGGTGCGTGGGACATAGGCCAAGAACCAGACGTGAATTCGAACATGACCAGCACGCCTCGGCACGCCGCCGGACAGACGCCGGTGCACGCTCCGGCTCATGTTTCGACGCATGTCCCGCCGCAAGGACCGATGCGCTCGCGCGCCAACCCCATGGCGCTGCCGAATATTTTGACTTATGGCCGCATTGTCGCCGTGCCGGTCGTGGTCGGCTGCCTGTTCTGGCAGAACATTCTTCACGGCGGGCTTTGGCTGCGCTGGTTCGCGCTCGTCATCTTTATCGCGGCCGGCGTCTCGGATTTTCTCGACGGCTATTTTGCCCGCATTTGGGGCCAGCAGTCCTCGCTCGGCCGTATGCTCGACCCGATCGCCGACAAGCTTCTGGTTGCGTCCTGCCTTTTGATCCTCGGCGCCGAGAAGACCATCCATGGCTGGTCGCTGTTGGCGGCGATCGTTATTCTGTGCCGTGAAATTCTGGTCTC
>JBPYFG010000513.1:0-9127 GCA_051986365.1 Xanthobacteraceae bacterium | reverse complement strand
GGCAAATGGGAGAAGAACAAATTCCTCGGCGTCGAGATCTTCGGCAAGACGCTCGGCATCATCGGCTGCGGCAATGTCGGCTCGATCGTCGCCGATCGGGCGCTCGGCCTGAAGATGAAAGTGATCGCCTTCGATCCGTTTCTGTCCGCCGAGCGCGCGCTTCGGCTCGGCGTGGAGAAGGTCGAGCTGGACGAACTGTGGCGGCGCGCCGATTTCGTCACGCTGCATACGCCGCTCACCGAAAAGACCCGCAACATCGTCAATGCGGAGACGCTGGCGCAGATGAAGCGCGGCGTGCGGCTGATCAATTGCGCGCGCGGTGAGTTGGTCGACGATGCCGCGCTCGCTGCCGCCCTTAAATCTGGTCATGTCGCCGGCGCGGCGCTTGACGTGTATCGCGAGGAACCGGCCACCCAAAGCATGCTATTTGGGCTGCCCAATGTAGTCTGCACGCCGCATCTCGGCGCTTCGACAATGGAGGCGCAGGAGAACGTCGCGCTGCAAATCGCGGAGCAGATGTCGGATTATTTGCTGCGCGGCGCGATATCGAATGCCGTCAATTTCCCCTCGATCAGCGCCGAGGAAGCGCCCAAGCTAAAGCCATTCATTGCGCTTGCCGAAAAGCTCGGTTCCTTCGCCGGACAGCTCACCGAAAGCGGCATCAAGCAGGTGCGGCTGACCTACGAAGGCGTGGTCGCGCAGATGAACACCAAGGCGCTCACCTCCGCGGCGATCGCCGGCCTGCTGCGGCCGATGCTGCAAGAGGTCAATGTGGTCTCGGCGCCGATCGTGGCGAAGGATCGCGGCATCGTGGTCGAGGACACCCGGCGGGACGCCGAGGGCGACTATGACAGCTTGATCACGCTCGCGGTGGTCACTGACCGGCAGTCCCGCTCGGTGTCCGGCACCGTATTCGCCGATGGACGGCCGCGCATCGTCGACATCAAAGGCATCCGGATGGACGCCGAGTTCGCGCCATCGATGCTGTATGTGACCAATAAGGACAAACCTGGATTTGTCGGGCACTTTGCCACGATGCTTGCCGAAGCCGGCATCAATATCGCGACCTTCCATCTCGGCCGCGAATCGCCCGGCGGCAATGCCATCGCACTGGTCGAGATCGACGGCGGCGTGCCCGCTGAGGTGCTTGCCAGGGTACGGCAGATTCAGCACGTGCAACAGGTCAAGCCGTTGCAGTTTTGAAAAGCTTATCGTCGGGTCGCAAGCGTAATGCCAGCGAGCACCAGCATGTAACCAACGACGTGAAAGAATTGCAGTCGCTCGCCCAACAGAACGATCGCCAGCACCGAGCCAAATACCGGGACCAAATGAATGAATGGCGCCGCCCGATTGGCGCCAATGAGTTCGATGCCGCGGTTGAGGCCCAAATAGCCGAGAATCGATGGGAAGATGCAAAGATAGAGCAAGCTGAAAGCGCTGACATAATCGAGCACGATCGCTTGCCCGTAGGCGATCTCCAGCGCCATGCCTGGCAACAACAATACCGCACCGCCACCCATGCCGACGGCAAGAAAGGAAAGGGGATGGATCGCCGGCCGCAACCGCAGCGTTGCGACATAAGACGCATAGATGAGCAGGGCAATCACAAACAAGAGATCGCCCCGGTTGAATGCAATTGCGAACAAGATCACAACGCTGCCCTGACAAATGATCACGATCACGCCGGCAAGCGATAAGCAAATGCCCGCGGCTTGACGGAGTGATAACCGATCGCGAAACAAGATGAATGACCACAAGGCGACGAACAGCGGCGTGACCGATTGCAACAAGAGCCCGTTGATCGCAGTCGTGAAATGCAGGCCGTAATAGGCAATGGTGTTGTAGGCCGAGAAGCCGGTCAGCGCGAGCACCGCCAGCAAACCGGCGTGCTTGCGGATGAGCGGCCAATCGCGGATGAGATGCGGCGCGGCGAATGGCAGCAGAATAAGGAAAGCACCGCCCCACCGGATGACCGAGACCGTGACCGGCGGAATGTATCCGGCGATATAACGCCCGATCACGACATTACCGGACCAGAACAGCGAGGTGAGCGATAGCAGCAAATAAGCTTCGCGGAATAGCCGAGCGCCGGCGCGGGTCCGATCACGATCAAGATCGAGGTCGTGCACGCGATGCGCCGGATCGCCGCTCTGACCGGAGGCTCGATCGCCGCTTGTTTTGGGTACTTGAAATTGGCCCGGCGCGGTCATCTGTGTTCCGGCGACTGAAGACACGGCTGAGCTACCGCGACGGGCGCCAAGCTGCTAGGGCGCAAGCCGCATGACTGATCGGGCATGGCAGCGGCGATGGCGCCGGCGCGCATTGCGGCCTTTATGATGGCTAAAGCCGGGCATGGGCTCGGCGTGGGCTCGGTCGGTGCCGCTCCGCCGCGGCGCCCATGCTCCAAAGATGGTTTATGGCCAAAGTCAATTAACCGGCAGCTGGCGCAGATTCCTTAAGTAAAACAGACTATTGCCGCGATTGACCGGCAGACTGCGACAGCCAGTTTTCCTTGCTTCGCGGGGCATCATCCATTATCGGAACGAGCGGCTGCAGCCGGAATCCGAACCATCCGAGTCGTGATCGGCCGCTTGAGGACGCTTCCCTCATGGCAAATGTCGTCGTGGTTGGCTCTCAATGGGGCGATGAGGGCAAAGGCAAGATCGTCGATTGGCTTTCCGAGCAGGCCGATATCGTCGTCCGCTTTCAAGGCGGCCACAATGCCGGCCATACACTGGTGATCGACGGCAAGACCTACAAGCTGTCGCTGTTGCCGTCCGGCGTCGTGCGGCCGGGGAAGCTGTCGGTGATTGGCAACGGCGTGGTTCTCGACCCGCACGCGCTGTTGGGCGAGATCGCTCATCTCAAGAAGCAGGGCATTGTCGTCACGCCGGACAATCTTCGGATCGCAGAAAACACGCCGCTGATCCTGCCGCTGCACCAGGAACTCGACGTCGCGCGCGAGCGCGCCTCCGGCAAGGGCGCGATCGGCACGACCGGCCGCGGCATTGGCCCTGCCTACGAGGACAAGGTGGGAAGGCGCGCCATTAGGCTGATGGATCTCGCCGATCTGCAAATGCTCAATGGCAAGATCGAGCGCTTGCTTGCGCATCACAATGCGCTGCGGCGGGGTTTGGACATGAAAGAGATCGTGCCGCGCTCACTATACGACGAACTCGCCGCTGTCAGCCCGAAGGTGTTGCCTTTTATGGATTCGGTTTGGGCGTTGCTTGATGAACGGCGTCGCGAGGGCAAGCGCATCCTGTTCGAAGGCGCACAAGGCGCGCTGCTCGACATCGACCATGGAACTTATCCGTTCGTTACATCCTCCAACACGGTGGCGGCGCAAGCGGCGACCGGTGCTGGCATGGGCCCCAGCGCAATCGACTACGTCCTTGGCATCTGCAAGGCGTATACGACCCGGGTCGGCGCTGGACCGTTCCCGACCGAGCAGACTAATGAGATCGGCAAGACCCTCGGCGAACGCGGCAAGGAATTCGGCGTCGTCACTGGACGGCCGCGACGCTGTGGCTGGTTCGACGCCGTTCTGGTACGCCAGGCCGTGCGCACAAGCGGCATTCAGGGCTTGGCGCTCACCAAACTCGACATCCTGGATGGCTTTGAGGAGATTAAAGTCTGCGTCGCCTATCGGCTGGATGGCCGTGAGATTGACTATTTGCCCGCCAGCGAGCACGCCCAGGCGCGAGTCGAGCCGATTTACGAGACCATCGGGGGCTGGCGGGAAAAAACCGCCCATGCCCGCTCGTGGGCGGACCTGCCCGCCCAAGCGATCAAATATGTCCGTCGTTTGGAGGAGTTGATCGGTTGTTCCGCCGCAATTCTGTCCACCAGTCCAGAGCGCGAGGATACAATCCTCATGCAAAATCCGTTCGAAGCGTAAGATGCAACTTTAGAGGGCCAAGCGTAAACTCCCAGAATGGCAGATTACCATCCACTGATCACACGAGCCGTAGAAGGGCTCAGCAATAGCACCGCCGAAGCCCGGCGCACGCTCTATGAGCGCGCCCGCGCGGCCCTGGTGGCACAGCTGCGCGGCATCGACCCGCCGCTGTCCGAGGCCGAAATCACTCGCGAGCGCCTGGCGCTGGAAGATGCCATCCGCAAAGTCGAGGCCGAGTCGGTGCGCAAGGCCCGCACCGAACCGCGGCCCGGTCCGGTAGCGCCGCGCGGGATCAATGCGCAAAACCGCCCGTCCATCGGCGGCGCCGCGGCGGCGACCCCGTCTGCGGCAGCATGGCGCGACCGTCACAACGGAACGCCTGGCGATGCGGCATCGCTGCGCGCCGAACCAAAGCTCTCTGATCTGCCGCGACGAGACCAGCCCCAGGCCAGCGCCAACAAAACTGCATCGAGCGAGTCGCCGCGGCCGGTGGAGCCACCCGTGAGTGCCCGCAGCCGGCTTCTTGGCGCGCGTATCACCGAGCGGCCGCCGCAAGATCTAAAGTTCTTTCGCAAACCGATAGCCGCCACGGACGATTTGGACATGGCGCCGCCGCAAACGGTAGCGCCTTCCCGCGATGCGCATAACGATTATCGTGGCGGTAAGCCGCACGAATTTTCAGATGGGCGCGAGGCGGCGTGGGACCACGACGAGCGGGCCGATTATGAGGAAGCCCACGAGCTGATCGAGGACGGCTCGGCGCCAATGCACGGGCTCGAGCAGGCCTACGACCTCGACGACGAGCAACGGATCGAACCCGGACGGCGGCGTCCGCGCGAGCCGGCGGATTATTACCGCGAGCCGCGGCCCCCGCGCTCCTATCGCGGCCTCGCCCAGCTCATTACCGCACTGGTCATCCTGTTCGGTGCTGGCACGCTCGTTTACTGGCAATGGTCGAATATCAGCAACGTTTATCAATTCCTCTCTCATCTGCGGTCGCGCCAGAGCCAAACCGCCCAGCAGCCGGCTGGCGAACCGAAATTCGGCGGACGGGTGCCGCAAGAGCAAACGCGCCCGCAGCCGCCCGCCGCCGGATCGAAATCAGAGAGCGGCCCCGCACTGGCGCAGCGCGTTGTGCTCTATGAGGAAGATCCAGGCAATCCGCAGGGCAAGCAATATGTCGGCTCGGCGGTGTGGCGAACCGAGACCGTCTCGCCTGGCAGCGGTCTTGCTCCTGAGCTGCAGATTCGCGCCGATGTTACGATCCCCGAGCGCAACATGACGGTTACCTGGTCGCTCCGTCGCAACACCGACCAAGCGCTGCCGGCCAGTCACACGATCGAAATAATGTTTAACCTGCCGCCGGATTTTTCCGGTGGCGGCATCTCCAATGTTCCCGGTGTTCTGATGAAGGAATCGGAGCAGGCGCGCGGCGTGCCGCTCGCGGGCCTGGCCGTGAAGGTCACGAACGGCTTCTTTCTGATCGGGCTCTCGGCCGTGGACGCCGATGTGCAGCGTAACTTGCAGCTGCTCAAAGAGCGGCCCTGGTTCGATGTTCCTATCGTTTACAACAATGGCGGACGCGCCATTCTTGCGCTCGAAAAAGGTCCGTCGGGGGACCGCGCTTTCGCCGACGCTTTCGCCGCTTGGGGCAAATAGAAGACGCTGGGCAGACAGACGCCACCCGGTTTTTGTCGTGGCGTTCGGCTGGGAGAAGCACAATGAGCGCGTCTGACGCGAGGAAGCCAAAGCCGGCTTCGAACCCCTATCTCGCCTCCGCGTTTCGCACCTTGGACACGGAATCAGAAGGCCTCGCCGCGCTCACTGCGGCAATGGCCGAGAGCCTTGCGCCGCCGTTCGCGGCTGCGGTCGAGACAATCCGCGCGGCGCGCGGCCGCGTGATCGTCACCGGGATGGGCAAATCCGGTCATATTGCCCGCAAGATCGCGGCAACGCTGGCCTCGACCGGAACCCCGGCTTTCTTTGTGCATGCCGCGGACGCCAGCCACGGTGACCTCGGCATGATTACGTCCGACGACGTCATGCTGGCGCTGTCGTGGTCGGGGGAAACCGAGGAGCTGAAGGACCTGATCAATTATTCGCGGCGATTTCGCATCGCGCTCATCGCCGTGACGGTCAATCTCGATAGCACGCTCGGCAAGGCTGCGGACATTGTCTTGGCGTTGCCCGCGGCGCGCGAGGCGTGCCCGCATAACCTCGCACCTACGACTTCGTCTTTGATGCAGCTTGCCCTTGGCGACGCCTTGGCGATCGCGCTTCTGGAAAGCCGCGGCTTTACCGCCGTCGATTTTGGAATCTTTCATCCGGGGGGCAAATTGGGCGCGGCATTGAAATTCGTCCGCGATGTGATGCATCCCGGCACTGCCGTGCCGCTGATTGCCCGCGGCGCACCGATGTCCGAAGCGATCGTGGAAATGTCAGCCAAGGGATTTGGCTGTGTCGCCGTCACCGAGCCGAGCGGCAAACTCGCCGGGGTGATCACCGACGGCGATCTGCGCCGCCACATGGGGGCCGGCCTGTTGCAAGCGAAGGTGGATGCGGTGATGACCGCCTCCCCCAAAACTGTCCGCCCCGATCAATTGGCAAGCGAAGCGCTGGCGCTTCTCAATGCCTCGAAAATCACCACGCTGATCGTCGTCGATGCGGATCGGCCGGTCGGTATCGTGCACTTTCACGATCTGTTGCGGGCCGGCGTCGCCTGATCGGGCTAATAGAGGCCGCCGTTCACAACGCTGGAATCTTGTGATGCGTCGCTGGGAGCTGCGGCGCGGACTGGTGGCGCCGGCGCGGCGGATGCTGGCGCAGGGGGAGCTGACTGAGCGCCGCTTTGAGCTGCCGCGGCCGCCGCCGCGGGCTCTTGCTTGGGTTCTGGCTTGGACTGGCCGTGAGCGATGAATTCTTCATAGCCCGCAGCGCCCGGCCGCGGCGGCGCGTCGGCCGGCATGCCGCCGGCCCAATGCGGCCAATGATCGGCGACAAAGCCGCCGCAGCTCGCGAGATTAAGCCCAAATCCGAGCAAAGTTGCCGCAGTAATGAACCGCTTGGGGGCCATAAAGGCTGCCGGATGCATGAGGGTCTATATCATCCCTGTCCGCCGGGATGGATGGCATTCGTGGCGGGACGATGGTGCTGAAATCAAATGCGCTTTAACTATTGCTCGGTAGGCAATGCGGTGTGGCGCACTTTTTTGGCGCTCATGCTGCTGACGTCGCCGGGGCGCACGCAAATCGCCCAGCCGAGCGAGGCCGCCACGCCGCCGCCAGAGCAGCCGGCCTATGCCGCTTTGGCTGCGAAATATTTTTCCGAAACCATGGCGGACCGACTCGCATTCGAGAATTTCGAGATTTCCGAATTGCGGTGGGTGCATGGGTTCAAAGGCTGGAGCTGGCTCGCTTGCGTGCATTTTGTGGATCGCGGCCATCTGCGGACTTATGCGCTGTTCATACAGAACGATGCCGTGATCGACGCGCGCTACGCCGTTCAAACGGATTCATGCGGTTCGCAATCGTACACGCCGTTCGACGTGGTTACGGGTGTGCTCGGCCGGCCGACCGCGCCGCGACAACCGGCGCTGTATTAAGAAGAAACGCCCCGCTGGCATCCGCCGGAGTCATGTCGTGGCTGACTCTGGCCGCAGCTTTGATTCAAACATTCGCGACTGTGGCGCCTTTCATCGGCCGACCGCGCAAGGCGTAATCTGACGCGCCCGCGAGCGTGGCTGTCAGGCCGCTTGCCGAACGGCCAGCGCCTGATCGACCGCGGCGAGCACCTGTTCCACCGTCAATTCGTCGAGACACTGGCTATGGCTGTCGAGCCGGCGCTCGCAGCCTTCCAGCTGGCATGGCAGGCAAGGCAGCGGATTTTGCACAAGCCACACATTGCCGCGCCGTTGGATCGTGCCGGTCGCCTGCCACGACGGTTCGAGGCCGCCACATGGCCACGGCCCCCACAGCCGTGGATCGGTCGGGCCGTAAAGCGCAACGGTCGGCGCACCGACCGCCGCAGCAAGGTGCGTAATCGCGGTGTCGGGACCGATATAGACGCGCGCACCAGCAATCAGCGCCGTCAATTCCGGCCAAGAAAGCTCGCCGTCGAGCCGCACAACGCGCGCATCGCCCCACAGTGCGTCGAGATAATCACGATCAGATGTCGCACCGGTGGCGGCCACGGCAAAGCCGCGTTCGCGCAGCGCCACAGCGAGCGCGCTCCATCCAGCAGCCGTCCAGCGCTTGTAAACGAACATCGGCGCGGCGTGGATGACCGCGTAAGGTTGCGCCGGCGCCAATTGCGGCCGCGGCGCGGGCGGAGGACACACGACATCGCGAACAGCGGGAATGCCAATCACGTCAGCCAAACGCAGAATATCCACAACGCGATGGTCACTGCGATCGCGAATACAGCTGCGGCCGAGCAACGCGTGCTTGATCGCGCTTCCCAGTCCCTCCGGCTCGATCGGCCCAACCGCGTGGCGGCCGGCGACGAGCGCAAAGCCGATAGGCCGATCGCCCGTCTGTACCGACACCGCGAGATCGTAGCGGCGGAACAGACGCGCACCCAGCGCCAGTGTGTCGGCAAGGCGCGGACGCGCCGGCATGCTGATGATCCCAGCGACGTCGGGATTGCCGGCTAACACGCCTTCCGTTCCGGCAAAAACCAATGCATCGATCGTGGCCTGCGGATAGGCGCGCTTGAGGCTGCGGATCAGCGGCGTCGTCAGCAACACGTCGCCGAGGCGGCGCAAAATCACCACCAGCACCCGCGCATCATGCGGCAAGCGAATCTGATTCATTGCTGCGCCATGGACGAACGCGCGGACATGTCGTCCTCCGTGGCAAGCGCGGACAGGCCATGCAAGGCGGCGACCCGGGTGCTGCCGATGGTCTCGTCCAGGCGCTCGCGATTCGCCGACATCTGCGCGCGATCGTTCCACGGATGCCAAAGATGAAAAACGCCGGTGGCAAATCGCCCATCTTTGCGGCGCACGCCGGCGCGCATCAGACGGATGGCTAGATCGGAATCCTCAAATCCCCAGCCGACAAAGCTATTGTCGAAGCCATCGACGCGATCGAGATCGCGCCGTGCGACGGCGAAGTTGCAGGTCTGGGCGCCGCGCCAACTCGCTTTTTGCAGCTTGCGCAATGGCCCGAGCGGCAAATAGACCGCCGGCAGCAAGCGATTGACGCCGCCGCTCAAGCGCTGGCGCGC
>JBPYFG010000512.1:0-2152 GCA_051986365.1 Xanthobacteraceae bacterium | reverse complement strand
ACCCCGCGGCGCGCCGGCAGGCCTCCCAAAGCCGCGGCGCCGAGGCCGGCATGTCGAGATGCGCGCCGGCGCCGTTCGGGATGGCGTCGGCCACTGCGTTCATCACCGCGCCGATCGCGGCGGTGGTGCCGGCTTCGCCCACGCCCTTGATACCGAGCGGATTGGTGGTCGCCGGCACATTATGCATGGCGTCGCGCAATGGCGGCATGTCATCGGCGCGCGGCATGGCGTAATCCATGAACGAGCCGGTGACGAGCTGGCCGCTGTCGGCGTCATAGACCGTGCTCTCCATCAGCGCCTGGCCGAGGCCTGAGGCGATGCCGCCATGCAATTGACCTTCGACGATCATCGGATCGAGCGGGCGGCCGCAATCGTCGACCGCGGTGTAGTCCGCGATCTCGATCGCCCCGGTCGCCGGATCGATCTCGACTTCGGCGATGTGCACGCCGTTCGGGAAGGTCTGCGGCGTCTCGGTGACCGCCTTGGTATCGAGGTCTTCGGCAATGGCGCCGCGTTGCTTGAGCGCCGCGGCGTGGGACGCGACATCAAACAAAGATACGCGGCGGTCGGTGCCGACCACTTCGAAGCGGCCGTCTTTGTAGGCGATGTCGGTGTCGGCGGCCTCCAGCATGCCGGCGGCGACCGGTTTGGCTTTGGCGAGCATCTGCTCGATCGCTTTCACCACCGAATGGCTCACCGTCATTGCCGAGCGCGAGCCGACCGACGCATAGCCGGGCAATTCGTTCGCCGAATCGCCATGGCGATGCGGAATCTTGTCCGGCGGAATGCCGAGCTGCGCTCCGATCATGCGCGAGAACACGGTGGCGTGGCCCTGGCCGGTGTTCTGCACATTGAGCCGGAACTGCAAGGTGCCGTCGCCGGGAAACGCCAGCATCGCGCTTTCGGTCGGCGACCCGCCGGAATGTTCCAGCATGCAGCAGATGCCGAGTCCGCGATATTTGCCGCGCCTTTCCGCCTCGCGGCGGCGGCGCTTGAAATTGGCGTAGTCGGCGAGCTCCAGCGCCTTGTCGAGCATTGGGGCGAAGTCGCCGCTGTCGATCACGGTGCCGACCGGGGTCTTGTACGGCATCGCTGACTTTTTGATCAGGTTGCGTTTGCGCAATTTGATCGGATCGATGCCGGTGACGCGCGCCGCTTCGTCGACCGCGCGCTCCAGAGCGTAGCTCGATTCCGGCCGGCCGGCGCCGCGATAGGGCGCGGTCGGCAGTGTGTTGGTGTAGACGCATTTCACGCTGACATCGATGTGCCGGATGTCGTACATGCCGGGCAGGCAGCGGGTGAAGCTGATGGTCGGAATGTTGGCGCCGATGGCGCCGAGATAGGCGCCCATATTGCCGACGCTACGGATGCGTAGCGCCAGGAATTTGCCGTTCTCGTCGAGCGCAAGCTCCACGTCCGAATAGGTGTCGCGCGCCTGATTGTCGCTCAAGAACGCTTCCGAACGGCCGGACATCCAGTGCACCGGGCGGCCGAGCTTCTTCGCCGCCACCAAGAGCGCGATGTATTCCGGATAGGCCGAAGTCTTCAGCCCGAACGCGCCGCCGACATCTTCGGTGATGACGCGCAAGCGCTCCTTCGGCCAGTTCATGATGCCGAGAATGTTCTCACGCATGGTGCCAGCGCTCTGCGAGCAGGTGCGCAGCGTGTAGAGGTCGCGCGCGGCGTCTTGGCTGGCGGTGCCGCCGCGCGGCTCCATCGAAGCGACGCATAGCCGCTGATTCATTTCGGAAACCCGCGTGACATGTTTGGCCGAAGCGAAGATGCGCTCGACCTCCGCCGCATTGGCACCGGGATCGGCGGCCGGACCGGGCCAGTCGACGGCGAGGTTGTTCGGCGCTTCCGGCCACAGCTGCGGCGCGCCGGCTTTCAGCGCATCGCGCGCATCGGTCACCGGCTTGAGCGGCTCATAGTCGACGCTGACGAATTCGGCCGCGTCCTGCGCGGCAGCGGCGCTCGCCGCGATCACCATCGCCACCGCCTCGCCAATATGCATGACGCGGTCGCGGGCGAGCGCCGGACGATGCGAGACGGCAAGCTTCGTGCCGTTGCGGCCCGGCAGCGGCGGATGCCGCGAAATATTGCCGACGCCTTCCATGTCATTGGCGGTGAATACCGCGATGACGCCCGGCGC
>JBPYFG010000511.1:0-2659 GCA_051986365.1 Xanthobacteraceae bacterium | reverse complement strand
CGCTGTGGCGCAAGATCGCGGTGAAGGGCGGACTGACCTACAAGTGGGACGATCGCTCCACCTATGTGCAGAATCCCCCTTATTTCGAGGGGATGCAGAGACGCAGCCAGCCGATCGAGGACATCGTCGATGGCCGCATCCTCGGCCTGTTTCTGGATTCGATCACGACCGACCATATTTCGCCGGCGGGGTCGATCAAGGAGGCGAGCCCGGCCGGCGAATACTTACGCGATCATCAGGTGCGGCCGCGCGACTTCAATCAATACGGCACGCGGCGCGGCAATCATCAGGTGATGATGCGCGGCACGTTCGCCAATATTCGAATCAAAAATCAGATGGTGGCCGGCGTCGAGGGCGGCTACACGATTCATTACCCGTCGCGTCAGCGCATGACCATTTACGATGCGGCGATGCGTTACCGGTCGCAGAACGTGCCGCTGGTCGTTTTCGCCGGCAAGGAATACGGCACCGGCTCGTCACGCGATTGGGCGGCCAAGGGTACGGTGCTGCTCGGCATCCGCGCGGTGATCGCGCAGTCGTTCGAGCGCATCCATCGCTCCAATCTGGTCGGCATGGGCGTCGTTCCGCTGGTGTTCGAAGAGGGAACCTCGTGGCAGACGCTCGGCTTGCGCGGTGACGAGCAGGTCACAATTCGCGGCCTGCATGGCGATCTCAAGCCGCATCAGCGGCTGCAAGCGGAAATCGTTGCCGCCGATGGCGGGCTCAAGCGCGTGCCGCTGATCTGCCGGATCGATACCGCCGACGAGCTCGATTATTTCCGAAACGGCGGCATCTTGCAGTACGTGCTGCGGCGGCTCGCCGCTTAGCGCGATAGTTTTTACGCAAACAAGATTAACCAGGCGCGATGCGCCGCCGTTCGCGCCTCGTTCTCCATTTTCGCGCTTGATTTTGTTTTCGCGCCTGACTTCTCGGCCAACTTCGCGCTTAACTTGGCCGTCAGGCTCACCGTGAAGTGAGTGGCGGGTGAGGGCAGCGGGCGCTAAAACGCGCGTCATCGGACCGTCATCAGAGCCCGGAGGTTGGAATGCAAGCTCGCCTTGTCGCGCCGGCGCTCCTCGTCGCGGGCTTTGTGATTGCAGGCGCTGCCGCCGCTCAAGCGGGTGAAGCCCGCGCCGTCCTCGAGCTCTTCACCAGCCAAGGCTGTTCGTCCTGTCCGCCAGCCGATCGGCTGGTCGGGCAATTCGCCAATGACCCGTCAGTCGTCGCATTGAGCGTCCCGATCGATTATTGGGATTATCTCGGCTGGCGCGACACGCTCGCCAATCCGGCGCATTCGGCGCGCCAGCGCGCCTATGCGCGTGCGCGCGGCGATGGACAGGTTTACACGCCGCAGATCGTCGTTAATGGCTCGGCCGACGCGCTCGGTAGCGATCAGTCAGCGATCGAGCGCGCGATTGTGCAAACCGACCACAAAACCGGAGTGATGTCGCTGCCGGTGGTACTTGCGGTGAACAACGGTACGCTCAACGTCAGTGTGTCCGATGCAGACAAGGCGCCCGCGGCCGCGGAAGTGTGGCTATGCCCGCTCGCCAAAGCGGTCCCGGTGGCCATCGGTCGCGGCGAAAACCGCGGCCGCACCATCACCTACCACAATGTGGTCCGCAATTGGCTCAAGCTTGGCGCGCTGAGTGCTACCCAGTCGAGTTGGAACGTGCCGATGGCGCAGATCAAGGCCGAGGGCATCGACGCCGCAGCGGTCATGGTGCAGGAAGGCAGCCACGACAAACCGGGCATCATTCTTGGCGCTGCCGAAACAGATATCAGATGACAGAATGTTAGAGATCAGACGCTGGACCTTGCGCTCACGCATTGATGTCTGACCGTTGTCATCTGTTGTCCGACCTCCCGCCGTTCGACATCTGACATCCGACCTCCAAAAAAGAAAAGGCCGGCGTAGCGCCGGCTTGAAGAAAAGAGGGATGAATTGCAGTCACGTAGAAGCAGTCAAAAAACGAAACTCTGACCCGGTCCGTCCGCGCCCCGGGGGGCTGGGGGGCTGAGGAATCCGGAACACGATCCGAACCGGGCCCTGAGGCAACGGTCGGGTGTTTCGCAGGCCAGCTTGGCGTGTGCTTGGCCGAAATCGGGCTGCAATATGAAACCAGCTAACAAAGCCGTGATTTGCGCCGTTCAAAATGCCGCAGGGCGAGGTCGGAGCGCGGATGTCGGAGGTCAAATGTCAGATATTTTGCCCGGCACGCGGTATCTGATTAACATCTGATCTCTGTCATATCCGTCCACTGACCCCCGTCACCCGTCCTCCAATCAGGGCTTGCCGCAGCTTGGTTCCGGCGCGATCATGAGGCCAAGGTGACATGAGCCTTAAGGGTCAGGCTCGATCAACAGGAGGCGCCGTCATGGATTTCGGCGAAATCGATCCCAGCCCGTGGCGCGGGGACGAGCATCGTGCGCACGTCCCCGCCAGTGAAGTGACATTCAGCCGCCGCGAGCTTGACCGGCTCCTGCGGCTCTACGGCCGCAAAGTCGCGGCCGGCGAGTGGCGCGATTACGCCATCGATTTCCTCAAGGACCGTGCGGTCTTCTCGGTGTTCCGCCGCGCCTGTGAAGTTCCGATCTACCGCATTGAGAAAAATCCCAGACTGGCGCGCCGCCAGGGCGCCTATAGCGTGATTTCGGC
>JBPYFG010000510.1:0-5469 GCA_051986365.1 Xanthobacteraceae bacterium | reverse complement strand
CCCGACGACATCTGTTTCTCTGTGCCGAAGATCTTCTTTTCCTATGGCTTCGGTAATTCAATCACCTTTCCGTTTTCAGTCGGCGCGGCGTCATTGCTAATGCCCGGACGCGCGACGCCGGCGGCGGTTTTTGCGGCCATCGCGCAGTACCGGCCGACGGTGTTTTACGGACTACCGACGCTGTTCACGCTGTTGACCCATGCCCCGGAAATCCGCGACGCGGATTTTTCCTCGCTGCGGCTTGTCGTCTCGGCCGCTGAAATTCTGTCGAGCGAAATATTCAATGCCTGGAAGGCGGCCACCGGACTGGAAATCATCGAGTGCCTTGGCGCAACCGAAATGCTCAACGTTTATTTGTCGAATACTCCTGAGCGCAAGAGAGCCGGCGCCGCCGGTATGCGCGTGCCGGGCTATGAGATCGTGCTCAAGGACGATGCCGGCAACGAGGTCGCGGACGGGCACCAAGGCACGATGTGGATTCGCGGCCATTCTAGCACGCCGATGTTCTGGAATAGGCCGGAACGAACGGCGCAAACCATTCACGAAGGCGGCTGGCTGTGCACCGGCGATCGATTCGTCCGCGACCACGATGGCTTTTATTTCTTCCGGGGCCGCGAGGACGACCTGATCAAAGTGTCCGGCCAATGGGTCAATCCGATCGAGGTCCAGCGCTGCCTTCTCGACCATCCCGACGTGCGTGAGTGCGTTGTGCTTCCGGTGGAACTGCCGGACAAACGAATGGCGCTCAAGGCCTTCGTGGTCACGACCGGACCGGTGCACGACCGCGAAGCGGCAACACGGGCGCTGCAGGACCATGTCAAACGGAAACTCGTGCCTTACAAATATCCGCGCCTGGTCGCGTTTCTCCCGGAGCTGCCTAAGACCGGCACCGGGAAGGTAGATCGGCAGGCGCTGCTTAGCGGGATGGGCGCTCTAGAGCCCATCGGTTCCGCCGCTGGTCGGCGCTCGGCGCGACTGCTGGCGGAGCCGCAACGGCGGCAAGGTGGTGCGGCATGAAGACGTTGCGCGCCAAAAACCTGCAGCTTGCGGGCATCGAGCTTGTGTTGCCGACTGTGCTGTGCATCGATGGCCGGCAATCCAAAGGAGCGCGGCCGACGCTCACGATCGGCTACGCCACCGGTTATGTCGATACCATTATTGCGCCACTTGTCGCCGAGTGGCTGTCGCGGCACTTCCACGGGCGTTTCACCGAGCACGGCCGCGGCGCCGAAGGCGATCTTGCCGCTGAAGCTTTTTACGACAAGCTTGCGTCCCATTTCGGGCGGGAAGCCCCGTTTCTGGCGGCGATTGTTGCGCAGCCCCACAATGACCGCCAACGTCACGCCAATGGCAACGTGCTGTCGCGATTCATGAGTGGCGGGGGATTGGTACGATGGACTTGCGAAGGCCCGGTGCGCGCCTTCATCAATCCGAAGACCAGCGCCGCTCAGGTCGCTTTCGAACCGCTGCCCGGCGGCATCGAGTTGGCGAATACGGATAAGTTTGATCTACCCACTACTAGATTATGCAAGCGGGCGAATGCAGCGACGGCGTGGTACGGCTTCGGGGTCCCAATCAGCGACCCTGCCGACACTGTCCTGATGCTTCGCAACGACATCAGCGCTTCCCGCCACGCTCACGCGCATGCGAGGCGGGCCGCTCATGTCTGAGCTTTCCGAGCGCGGCCGGATCGGCCAGGTGCAGGCGGCCACCGCGAGCCAATCGCAAGCGATCCGGTCACAAACAAGTCAAGCGCTCAAGAATCTGCGCGCCTTCGCGATTGTGTCGGTGGTGTCGTTTCATTCGGTGCTGGCGTATCTCGCTTCGCAGCCGGCGGCGCCGGAGCCGTTCAATAGTCCTCCCTATCATTGGCTGGCGACGCCAATTCTCGACGATCAGCGCTGGCTCGCATTCGACATCTACGCCGCGTTTCAATATGTTGCGCTGATGCCGGTGATGTTTTTTCTCTCCGGCATCTTTGTATGGCCGTCGCTCGTTCGCCGCGGAAGCTGGAATTTCCTTTATGGCCGGCTGTTGCGCATAGGTTTGCCCTTTGTCTTCGGCGTCTATGTGCTGATGCCGATCGCCTATTTTCCGGTTTATCGCGTTACCGCCGCCGATCCGAGCTGGCTTGCGTATTGGCGGCATTGGACCGCGCTGCCGTTCTGGCCTGGCGGTCCGCTCTGGTTTTTATGGCAATTGTTGCTCTTCGACATTTTGGCGCTCTTGCTCTATCTCACCGCGCCGCGTTTGATCGAAATACTGGGCCGGTTCTCGGTCGGCGTGGCGCCACGCCGTTATTTTTTCGTGCTGCTGACGGTTTCCACCATTGCTTACCTGCCGCTTGCCTTTGCGTTTGGCGTTTCCACCTGGGCTGAACTAGGGCCATTCGATTTACAACCCGATCGTCCGCTGCTCTATCTGGTTTATTTTTTTGCGGGCGTCGGTATTGGCGTGCAGGGCTATGACCGCGGGCTCCTGCGACCCGACGGTGACCTGGCGCGGCGCTGGCATATTTGGCTGAGCTGCGCCGGCGGCTCGTTCCTGTTGTGGATGATCTCGATGGCGCCATCGGCCTATGGCCGCAGCAATCTTGTCATCGATCTCTGTTCCTATTTCGCTGTTGTCTTGGTCGTGGCGACAGTTTGTCTTGGCTTGGCCGCCGTTTTTTTGCGCTTTGGCAGTGCGCGCTCCGCCCTTACCGATTCTCTTTCTGAAAATGCTTACGCGATCTATCTCGTGCATTATGTGTTCGTCGTCTGGCTACAATACGCGCTCCTTGGCGCGGCATTGCCTGCGGTCGTCAAGGGTGTGCTGGTCTTTGTCAGCGCGCTGCTCTTGAGCTGGAGTGTGGCTGTCGGAGCCGGGCGATTTGCCTCGTTCGCGCGACAGTTTCGTGCTGCGGCATCCAATGCGGAATGGCGCTCGGCGAGTTCGCGCAAGGCGCGGCCGAGCGGCTGACGCCGCCGTGTCATTGACCGCGGCGGTTGTGCCTACAGCTGGCGGATCGAGTCAAAATTCCAGGCCGTGGCGCTGGCGTCGTTCTCGCCAACACGAAGTGTGTTGTCGTTGACGAAACGGTACGGCGGCACCGGCAGATTGTACGGCGCCGGCACGCCCGAGAAGACACGGCCGGCCGGGTCGTATTTGGAGCCGTGGCACGGACAGAAATAACCGCCGAGCCAACTCGCCACCGGCGTGGTCTCGCTCGCGTTCGGATAGAACAGGGGGATGCAGCCGAGATGCGTGCAAATGCCGACCAGCACGCCGAGTTCGGGCTTGAGCGAACGGTGCCAATTGGTGGCATAGGGTGGTTGCTGCAGCTGATCGGAATCAGGGTCGGCAAGCTGCGAGGTCATCTGCTTGCTCTGCATCGCGTCGAGCGTCTGCTTTGAACGCCGGAACACGAAAATCGGCCGCTGCCGCCAGCGGACCACGACCTGCTGACCTTCGCTGACCTTGCTGAGGTCGAGATCGACGGGTCCGCCGGCCGCCAGCGTCGAGGCGTCCGGATTCATCTGATCGACGAGCGGCACCAGGACCGCCGCTGCCCCAACCGCGCCGACCATCCCGGTCGCGATATAGAGAAAATCGCGCCGCGTTGCCGTCGGCGGGTGGCCGGCGGTCGCGCTCGATGCAGTGCTCGCCATAATCGATCCTTTGCGATCCGTTGGTGCCGGGGAGCTTATGTCGCCATCCGCAGGGCTTAGTCAATCAGCCAATCGCGGGCAATGGCAAAACTCCGCAAGGCCGGGATTCCCGCGCCAATTTCCCACTAACGAGGGCAGCCGAGTTGCGCTATTGAGCGTTCAGCAATGCCGGACCCGCATGCGAAAATGCAGCGGCGTGCCGACGGTGATCGAGATTTGCCAGGGAGACGCCTATGCGCGGTAAGGACAATTTGCGTAGTGCCGCGGAGGTGCTGGTCGATCAGTTACGCGTCCATGGCGTGCGGCACGTATTCTGCGTGCCGGGCGAGAGCTATCTCGCGGTGCTCGATGCATTTCATGACAGCGATCTCACCGTCACCGTCTGCCGGCAGGAGGGTGGGGCGGCGATCATGGCGGAGTCGTTCGGCAAAGTGACCGGCCGGCCGGGCGTCTGCTTCGTCACCCGCGGCCCCGGCGCAACCAACGCCGCGCACGGTATCCACATCGCGCGCCAGGATTCCTCGCCAATGGTGATGTTCGTGGGTCAGGTCGCGCGCGACACCCGCGAGCGCGAAGCGTTTCAGGAGCTCGACTATCGCGCCGTGTTCGGTTCGATGGCCAAGTGGGTCACCGAGATCGACGACCCAGCGCGCGTGCCGGAGCTCGTATCGCGGGCTTTTCATACCGCGGCGAATGGCCGGCCCGGCCCGGTCGTGGTCGCCATTCCGGAGGACATGCTGGTCGAGCGCATTGCGATCGACGATGCGCCGTCTTTTACGACGATCGAAACATCACCGGGCGCTCCGGAAATGCAAAAATTCGCCGAACTGCTAAGCGCTGCGCGGGCGCCGATCGTGATCCTCGGCGGCAGCCGTTGGTCGCAACAAGCTTGCGACCGCATGGCCGCCTTTGCCAAAAAATATGCGCTGCCGGTCTGCACAACGTTCCGGCGCGGGCATTTGTTCGATCACACCCATCCCTGTTACGCCGGGGATCTCGGCATCGGCCCCAATCCCAAGCTGCTCGAGCGCATCAAATCGTCGGACCTGGTGATCGCGGTCGGCGGGCGGTTGGGCGAATTGCCCGCGCAGCACTATACGCTGTTTGACATTCCCGGGCCGCAAATGCCGTTCGTGCACGTGCATCCGGGCGCCGAAGAGCTGGGCCGCGTTTACAGTCCGCAGCTTGCGATCAATGCCACGCCGACGGCGTTTACGGCCGCGCTGGAAAATCTATCCTTCGCCCGCGCTCCGGCGGGCGACGCCAAAGTTGCCAATGCCGACTATCTCGCCTGGACCGAACAGCCGACCGAACAGCCGGGCGCGGTGAATTTCGGCGCCGTGATGGTGTGGTTGCGCGAAAATCTCGCCCCCGATGCCATCATTTGTAACGGCGCCGGCAATTATTCGGCTTGGATTCACCGCTTCTTTCGCTTCCGCCGCTTCGGCCAGCAGGTCGCGCCGGTCTCCGGTTCGATGGGCTATGGCGTTCCGGCAGCGGTGGCTATGAAGCGGCTTTATCCCGAGCGCCAGGTCGTCTGCATTGCCGGCGATGGCGACTTCCTGATGAATGGCCAGGAATTTGCGACCGCGGTTCAATACGATCTGCCCTTCACCACCATCGTCTTCGACAACGGTATGTATGGCACCATCCGCATGCATCAGGAGCGCGAATATCCGGGTCGGATTTCGGCGACTGCCCTGCGTAATCCCGATTTCCCAGCCTATGCGCGCGCCTTCGGTGGCTTCGGGGTGTCCATCGAGCGGACCGAGGACTTTGCCAGAGCGTTCCGCGACGCGCAGGCCTCGGGCAAGCCCGC